>NZ_JACBXC010000273.1 GCF_013870535.1 Streptomyces phytophilus
GGCGAGCCGGGCGGGCTTCTCCTGCGGCTCGGGGGTGGGGCTGGGGTTCACGTCGCCTTCCGTTCCAGTCCGCTTCGGGTACCGGACGTACGGGTTCATGGTACTTGCGGCGTCGGGCGGGTGCCGGTGTGTGCCTGAGCACTCCGCACCGGCGCGAGTGCGCCGTGCGCGCGTACGCGCGCGTGCCGCCTGCTCCGGTGGGGCGACGGGCCGCCGCGGGGGCGTAAACCCGGTGTGCCGGAGGTGCGGCGCAGGCATGATCTGGGCCCATGACGGACGCGGACGACCTGATGACCCGTAGGCGCGCGACGTGGGCGGCGGCCGAGCACACCCTCTCGGCCTCCCTCCCCACCATCTCCGCACGCCTGGCCCGCCTCGCCACCGCCCGCCCCGGCGGCGTCGACCTCGACCAGCAGGTCGACGTCTACGCGGGCGGGATCGTCGGCGAGCTGGAGGAGCGCACCGCAGGACTGCTCGGCTGCGACGACGCGGCGTTCTTCCCCACCGGCACCATGGCGCAGCAGGTCGCCCTGCGCTGCTGGGCGGAGCGCACCGGCAGCCGCGCCGTCGCCTCGCACCCGCTCGCCCACCTGGAGGTGCACGAGCGCGCGGCGTACTCGGTGGTCACCGGGCTGCGTGCCGTCCACCCCACGCGCGAGCCGCGGATCGCGACGGCGGCGGAGGTGGCGGCGCTGGGCGAGCCCTTCGGGACGCTGATGCTGGAGCTGCCGATGCGCGAGCCGGGGTTCGTGCTGCCGGAGTGGGAGGAGTTGGAAGAGGTCGTCGCGGCGGCCCGGGAGCGGGAGGCGGTCGTCCACTTCGACGGCGCCCGGCTGTGGGAGTGCACGACGCACTTCGGGCGCGGGCTGGCGGAGATCGCGGGGCTCGCGGACAGCGTGTACGTCTCGTTCTACAAGTCGCTGGGCGGGCTGTCCGGCGCGGCGCTGGCCGGTCCCGCGGGGTTCGTGGAGGAGGCGAGGGCGTGGCGGCACCGGTACGGCGGCCAGCTGTTCCAGCAGTGGCCGGCGGCGCTGGCCGCGCTGGAGGGGCTGCAGCTGGAGCTGCCGCGGCTGCCGTCGTACGTGGTGCACGCGCGGGTCGTCGCGGGGGCGCTGCGGGAGGGGCTCGCGGCGGCGGGGGTGCCGTTCTTCCGGGTGCATCCGGAGGTGCCGCACACGCACCAGTTCCAGGTCTGGCTGCCGTACGGGGCGGAGGCGCTGATGGAGGCGGGGACGGCGCTGGCGGAGGAGACGGGGGTGTGCCTGTTCCGGATGTGGACGGAGCCAGGCGATCCGCCGGGGCTGTCGGTGACGGAGGTCACGGTGACGGAGCCGGGGCTGGCGTGGTCCGCGGAGGACGTGGCGCGGGAGGCGGGGGCGCTGGTGGAGCGGGTACGGCGGGTGGCGGCGGCGAGGGCGGAGCCGGCCGGGTCGGGGGACGCGGGTACCACCGGCTCGGGGGGCGCGGGCCCTGCCGGTTCCGGGCCTGGTGATTCCGGGGCGGCGGACTCGTGAGCGGCGGACCGGGGGCGCTGACGCCGCGGTGTCCAACCGCGCACAGGTGAATTCCAGCCCGGCGTTTCGGGCTGTGTCCAACCGCGTAGGCGGGGAAACGGGTCCGCCGGCCCTGGCGCTGTCAGTTCCGTGCCCGACCATGGCTTCATGAGCGTCACCCTCGACATCACCGGCCTGGCCGTCGAGCGCATCGGCTTCACGCCCTCCCCGCTCGCCGAGTTGGGCGCCGCGCTGCACGCGCTCGCCGCGCCCGCGCACCACCCCGGGGCCACCGGCTGGACGACCGCGACGGCGGCCGCGCTCGACCCCGCGCTCGCGGACCGGCTGAGCGAGGCGGAGTTCCTGTGGAGCGCCGGGCGGGCCGACATCCTGCTGCCCGCCGCGCCGGGAGCGACCCTCGCCGAGGAGCTGGACGCACTCGACCGGATCCCGGACGACGCGTTCGTCACCGCCGCCTTCGAGATCGTCTGCAACCCGGCGTACCAGCACGGCAGCCCCTCCCCGCTCACCGACGCGGTCACCCGCCGCATCGCCGTCGAGCGCGCGGCCGCCCGCGGGCCGCGGCAGGCGGCGTTCGTGGAGCGGATGCTCGCCGACCCCGACGGACTGCGGGTGTGGCTGCGGCGGCTGTTCGAGGACTGCGCGCAGGCGTTCTTCGACGAGACGTGGGAGCGGGTCCGCCACCCGCTCGCCGCGGACGCCCGGCACAAGACGGACCTGCTGCGGCGCAAGGGCCTGGCCGCGACGCTGCCGGACGTGTCGAGCTCGCTGCGGCTGGACGAGGGCGCGGGCGGCGCGGTCCGCATCGTCGCGGACAAGCTGACCAGCGGCGAGGCGGTCGCGCGCGAGAGCGTGACGTTCATACCGACCGCGTTCGGCTGGCCGCACGTGCTGGTGGTGTACGCGCCCGGCTGGCAGCCGGTGATCCAGTACCCCATACCGTCGCCGGACCTGCCCCGGACGCCCGCGCTGGAGACGCTGCAACTGCGGCTGGAGGCGCTGGCGCACCCGGTGCGGCTCCGGCTGTGCCGCACGATCTCGCGGACGCCGACGACGACGGGCGAGCTGGCCGCCGTGCACCAGCTGACGGCGCCGGAGGTCTCGCGCCACCTGGCCGTGCTGAAGAAGGCCGGGCTCGTCGTCACGCGGCGCCGCGGGCGGTACGTGCAGTACGAACTGTCGCTGCCGGCGGTCGCCCGCCTGGGCGGGTCCCTGCTGGAGGGCCTGCTGCGCTGAGGCGGGCACCGGCCGGCGTCAGCCTCCGGCGCGTACCAGACCCGTCTCGTACGCCAGGACCACCGCCTGCACCCTGTCCCGCAGCTCCAACTTCGTGAGGATCCGCCCCACATGTGTCTTCACCGTCGCCTCGGACAGCACCAGCTGCGCCGCGATCTCCCCGTTCGACAGCCCCTGCGCGATCAGCAGCAGCACCTCGCGCTCGCGGTCCGTCAGCCGCTTCAGCTCCGGGTGCGCCCGTTCGCCCGCCGGGGCGGGCATCACGGCCGTGAACCGGTCGATGAGCCGCCGCGTCGTGCTCGGCGCGACGACCGCGTCGCCGCTGTGCACGGCCCGGATGGCGCTCAGCAGGTCGGCGGGCGGCACGTCCTTGAGCATGAAGCCCGACGCGCCGGCCTGGAGGGCCGAGAAGGCGTACTCGTCGAGGTCGAAGGTGGTCAGGATCAGCACCTTCGGCGGCGCCTCCGCCGGCTTCCCGGCGCAGATGCGCCGCGTCGCCTCGACGCCGTCGAGGCGCGGCATGCGCACGTCCATGAGCACGACGTCCACCTTCGTGACGTCGAGGAGCTGCACCGCCTCGTCGCCGTCCCCCGCCTCCGCGACGACGTCCATGTCGGGCTGGGCGGCCAGCACCATCCGAAAGCCGGTGCGCAGCAGCGCCTGGTCGTCCACGAGCATGACCCGGATCGTCACGTGAGTCCCTTCTCTCTCATCAGGGCCGCGTGGGCCGCCCTTCGTTCCCGCTTGTTTCCGCGTCCGACGGTAAGCCGCCCGCCGGGACGGCCGTCAGGCGGCCGTCTTCAGCGGCAGTACGGCACGCACGCGGAAGCCGCCGCCGGGCCGCGGCCCCGCGTCCAGCTCGCCGCCGGTCATCCCCACGCGCTCGCGCATGCCGATGAGCCCGTGCCCCTGGCCGTCGGCGCCGCCCTCCTCGTACAGCTCGGGCAGCGAGCCCCGGCCGTCGTCCTCGACCAGCACCTGCAGCTCCCCGTCCGCGTAGGTCAGCCGCACCGAGGCGCCCGCCTCGGGGCCGCCGTGCTTGCGGGTGTTGGTCAGCGCCTCCTGCACGATGCGGTACGCCGCGAGTTCGATGCTGCTCGGCAGCTCCCGCGGCGAGCCGGCCACCTCGAAGGAGACCGTGAGCCCCGCGCCGCGTACCTGCTCGATCAGCTCGGCCAGTTGCTCCACGCCGGGCTGCGGCACGTACTCGCTGCCCGCGCCCGGGTCGCCGGTGCGCAGCACGCCGAGCAGCCGGCGCATCTCGGCCAGCGCCTGCCGGCCGGTGCCGGAGATGGTGGTGAGCGCGTCCTTGGCCTGCTGCGGGGCGCTGTCCAGCACGTACGCGGCGCCGTCGGCCTGCACGACCATGACGGAGACGTTGTGCGCCACCACGTCGTGCAGCTCGCGGGCTATCCGCGCGCGCTCGGCCGCGACCGCGATCCGCGACTGGGTCTCCCGCTCCCTCTCCAGCCGGGCGGCCCGTTCCTCAAGCTGCGCGTAGTAGGCGCGGCGGGTGCGCAGCGAGTCGCCGAGCACCCAGGCGAGCAGGAAGGGGACCGTCAGGAAGGCGAGGCCGACGGTCTGCTCGACGACGGTCTCGCCGGAGGCCGGCCACCGCACCTGGTTGACCACGGGCGCGACCGCGGCGCCGACGAGCGCCAGCCGCGACGCCCAGGGCACGTCGCCCGCGGCGACGGTGAAGATGACGACGAGCATGGCGAAGTTCGCCGGGCCCGGGGTCGAGTCCAGCACGACCTGTACGACGCCGAGCGCGCCGGCGAAGAGCAGCATGCGCTCGGGAAAGCGCCGGCGAAAGGCGACCACGACGGCGTAGCCGATGCCGATGGCCAGCGCGATCGTCTTCTCGCCGTCGGAGTAGGGGGCGTGCGGGGTGTCCTCGGGGCTGGTCGTGTCCACGGCGATCAGCCAGGCACCGGTCATCAGGACGAGGCAGACAGCCCAGAAGCTGTCCACCAGCGTCGGATGACGGCGGAGGAAATCGTAGACACGTTGCACGTCACCCAGCGTAGGCACGCGCGCGTAAGCGGGAGTCAGTCCGCGGGGCGATCCCTGGCCGATGCATCTACTCCACGGGCGGGGTGTCGGCGGGGTCGTCCCCGGCGGCCCCGGGCACGGCATCGGCGGGCTCGTCCTCGACGGAGCCGTCCTCGCCGTCACCGGACGGGACCTCGGGCACGGCGTCACCGGGCTCGTCCTCGACGGCGGGCGCAGCGGGCTCCGCGTCGTCGGACTTGGTCACCCAGGCGGCGACGGCGGCACGCAGCCGGTCCTCGCCGTCGACCTTGGCGGCGTCGGCCTCGGCGACGAGGCGGAAGCTGGCGGTGGCGGAGTCCTTGGCACCGGAGGCGGAGCCGGAGGGGCGACCGGACGACCCGGTGACCGGGGAGTCCCCGGCGGACTCGGACGCGTCGGAGGCATCGCCTCCGGACTCCGCGGCACGGCCGGGGGCGCGATCGCCCTCCACACGCGCCTCAGCCGCCTCAGAGCCCCCGGACCCATCCGAGCCCTCGGGGGCCCGGCGAGAGACGCTCAGAGCCCCCTCAGAGCCCTCCTGAGCCCGAGCCCCCGGCACGGAGGGGCCTGCGGCCGGCGCGGAGCCGCCTGCGCCCGGCGCGTCGGTCCGACCGGAGCCCGCCGAACCCGGAGCGTCCGGAGCCTCCGGAGTGTCCGGAGCAACGGCGGGAACCCGGAACGTCGTGGTGGCGTCGTCCTTCGCCCCAGCGCGGGACGACGCCGCAGCCGCGTCCGCGGCCCCCGGCCCGGCCTCGGACCGGCCACGGGAATCCCCGCCGGTACGGGACGGCGCAGGCACCTTCGGGGCCTCCGCCCCGCCCTCGGACGAAGCCGCAGCGTCCACCGACCCATCGGCCTTCGACCCGGAGGAACCCCCCTCGGCACGGTCTGCGCCCGTCGCACCGGCAGGAGACCCGGGCACGCCGGCAGTCGCACCGCCCGCGGCAGGCGCATCCGCCGCCTTCGGCCCGGAGGAGGGCCGAGCACCGGAAGCCCCGGCACCTGCCGATCCCCCGGCCTGCGACCGAGAGGAACCCGACCCGCCACCGTCGGCGCCCGTCGCACCGGTGGCGGACTCACGCACGCCGGCAGCCTTCGGCCCGGAGGAACCCGGCGCGGCGCCATCGGCGCCCGGTTCACGCTCCCCAGTCGGTGCACCGCCTCCGGCGGGCTCGTCCGTGGCCTTCGGCCGGGACGTGCGCTGGGCGCTGGGAGTCCCAGCGTCCGCCGAACCCCCGGCCTTCCGCCCGGAGGAACCCGGCACGGCACCACCGGT
>NZ_JACBXC010000274.1 GCF_013870535.1 Streptomyces phytophilus
TGAGGGCGGGGGCGCGGGCCGGACGTACCCCCGGGAGAGGGGTCTCTCCGGCCCGCCCGAAGAATCGGCCGGGCGGGGTCGCGGCGGCAAGGTGTTTCAGGCAGAGCCGAAACACGGAGGGCGGCGCGAACGCGCGGGGGCACGCGGCGGATCGGGGAGGGCAACGCGCGGAAGCGGCGGGAAGAGCGGGATCCGCGGGAACTAAGTGCCGCGCCGTCTCGTCATTCGTTTCGAGGTCTTGTGCCCGCAATGGGCGGCCTTGGGCGCGTCGTGGTCCGGCGCGCGGTACGTGACCATACGGCGGGGAGACCGATGAGCACCGAGCACGGCCCTGATGGCCTGGAATGGCGGAGGAGCAGCTACAGCCGCGGGGCCGGGGCCAAGTGCGTGGAGGTCGCCGCCGGGGCCGGGGCGGTGCACGTACGGGACTCCAAGACGCCGGACGGGCCGGTGCTGACGTTCACGCCGGAGGCGTGGGCGGCGTTCACGGTCTACGCGACCCGCACGCCGGGGACGGCGCGGAAGTTCTGAGCGGGGCGCTCAGGAGGTCCGGTGCCCCCCGGCCGGGCAGTCCCCGCCCCGCTGCCGGGTGAAGCCGAGGAAGTCCTCGTGCCGGATCTCGTCGCCGTCGCGGTCGTTGACGACGACCACGGGCAGCTTCTCGACGCAGTCGGCGAGGAGCCGGCGCAGATGCGCCTCCTTGATGCCGACGGCGATACGGCGGCCGCGGGCGTCGTCGGCGAGGTCGGTGGAGATGACCGTACGTACCGCGGCGCCGCCTTCCCACTCGGTCTCGACGCCGACGACGTGCTCGGCGAACTCGGCGGGGGCGTAGGTCGACGCACCGGCGGACTGACCGGCGGCGGGGGCCGGCGGCGCGGAGTCGTCGGGCAGACCCCGTAACACGTCGTCGGCGAGCCACAGCACGCCGCCCAGCACGACCACGACACCCGCGACGACGGCAACCACCCGCAGCATCCGCCCCATTCGCCGCGCCCCCTCCCGGCGCGCAGGCGCGCCGAGGCGAGCATACCGGGCACGACGGACATCCGGGTCACTGCCCCCGGGGGAAACTCACCTCGACCCGCCGGTTCTGCTTCCGGCCTTCCTCGGTGGCGTTGTCGGCGATGGGGTAGTCCTCGCTGTAGCCGCGGACGACGTAGCCGACGTCGGCGGCCTGGAGGGTGCTGGTCAGCTCCTGGTGCACGGCGTTGGCGCGGTTCTTGGAGAGGGTGACGCCGTGCTCGTACGACCCGAGGTCGTCGGTGAAGCCGAAGACGCGGACGGTGTCGGGGTCGTTCTGCTCGATCTCGTCGGCGATGGCCGCGATGCGGGACCGGGCCTGGCCGGTGAGCTTGGCGCTGTCCTTGGGGAACAGCACCTCGGCCTGCAGGGCGATGGTGATGGTCGAGTTGGAGTCGGACCGCCGCTCCTCGCCGCCCTCGGTCTCGACGACGGAGACGATGTCCAGCACCTTGGGCTCGTCGAGGGTGGCGCCGTCCTCCAGTTGGAGATCGGGGTCGTTGGCGTCGGTCTCGACGGGGGGCGGGGCGGAGGTGGTGGTCCCGGGCGGGGAGGACGGCACGGGAACGTCGTCCTGCGCGGGCAGCGCCTGGGCGACGCCGGGGGTGGCGACGAGGAAGGAGGCGACGGCGAGCGCGACGGCTGTGCGGGAGGGCATCGCGGTGTTCACCTCATCCGGAGATCTCTAGGTTGGCGGGTGGGAACGTGGGGAGTTGGAACTCCACCTCGGTGGTCTCTTCGGGCGGGGCGGGGAACTGGATGTAGATGGTCAGGTTCTCGCCGGCGTCGAGGCTCGCGATGCCGGAGGTGCACAGGCAGCGCATCTCGGTGTCCCGCAGGGCGTAGTAGCGCTTCTTGCCCTCCGAGTCCACGAACGTCGCGCCCATGAGGGACGACTTGTCCGCTCCCTGCTCCCGGCCCGACCAGTCCTGGATGTGCAGGAAGTCCTCGGTGCCGGTGTTCTCCAGCTCGCCGTTGAGCGTGACGAACCCGCCCCCGTCCCGCTTCAGCTCCAGCACGCGGAGGACGATGCCCTCCTTGTTCTTCACCTCGGCGATCGGCTCCGACGGGACCTCGTCGTCGGCGTCCTGCTGTCCTTGGCCCTTGGCGTCGGAATCCCCGCCGCCGGACGCCTCGGAGGCGCCGGACGACTTCGCGTCGCTGTCGCTGCCGCCGTCGTCGCCACTACCGCAGCCCGCGGCGGTGAGCGCCAGGGCCGCGGCCAGTGCCACGGTGGCGGCCCCTCTGCGCGCCCTGTTCGTGCCCCACATGCTCATTGCCAGGTTCCTTCGCAGTCAGTCGGCGAGACGTACGGAGAAGAGGTCGTCGGGGTCGGGAAGGAGGTCGATGTCGTCGGGGTCGAGGGACCAGTCGCCCCCGTCGCAGTCGAGTTCGAGCGGCGGCTTGTCCCGGTCCTCGTCGTCACGGCCTTCGCCGTCGTCGTCCTCGCCGCGTCCGCCGTCCTCGCCGCGGCCGTCGCCCTCATCCCCGGAGTCGTCGGGCTCCTGCACCTCGCAGCGGGAATCAAGGACCGCCGTCGCGGTGGCCTCGGAGCGTTTGCTCTCCGTTCCCGGTACGAGCGTGTCGCCCACGGCCTCCTGGTTGCGTACCGTCACGGTGAAACCGTCGTCCGGGTCGTACACGCGATCGCAAGCGGTGGTGTCGGCCCCGTTCTTCGCGGCGAAGTCCTGCGCCGCCGCGCAAGCCGACCCGTAGTCGAAGCCCTCGCCTCCGATGACGTCGTCCCACGAGCCCGGGTCGAGAAGCGTGTCGAGGAGCCCGTCCGACAACTGCTCGCGCGCGTCGTGGGCGGCTGCCAGGGCAGCGGCGTCGGCCGCGCCCTGGGCGTCGTTGCGGTTGGCGGCGGCCTGACCGACGGCGAAATACGCGACGGCGAGGAACAACAGACCCGCGATCGCGGCGATATAGAGCGGGAACGCCTGACCGGAGTCACCGGTCAGCCGATCTTTCCGATCTGGTCCTGGATCTTGCCGAGAATCAGTTCGCCCAGCCCCGATTGGATCAGCACCAGTACGATCACCACGGCCACCGCGATGATCCCCAGATACTCCACCGCTGTCTGCCCCCGATCGCGCTCGCGTCCGCGGCGCAGCCGCTGGGTGGCGGCCAGGGACCTCAGCAGCACGTCGTTGGGTTTCCACATGCGGTCTACCTCCGGAGTCGGACAACGCGGCCGTTGCCGTCGGTCCGTAAAGCCAATTGTGGTGGGTAACAGCGGACTTGGCGTCAGGAACGGTCATTTTCCGTCCTCCCCCTCGCCGCCCGCCTTACACCTGCGGCGGCCCGCGCCGCGGCGCGTCCACGTGCGCAGCGTAACCGGCCGCTCGCCGACTGTCCCACACACCCCGCGCGCATGCGAAGGGGGCGGAGTGGAATACGCCGGGATGTCCACCTGCCGGGTGGTGTCGGGGGGTCCGGGTACCGTCGGCGCATGACGAGACTTGCCACCGTGTTCATCCCCCAGTTCCCTCCCGAGCAGCTGCGGCCCGTGGCGCGGGCCGCCGACGAGGCCGGGATCGACGAGTTGTGGGTATGGGAGGACTGCTTCTACGAGAGCGGGGTCGCCACCGCCGCCGCCGTACTCGCCTGGACCGAGCGGGTGCACGTCGCCATCGGGATCCTGCCCGTGCCGCTGCGGAACGTCGCGCTGGTCGCCATGGAGGCCGCCACCCTGCACCGGCTGTTCCCCGGGCGGGTGACGCTCGGGGTGGGGCACGGGGTGCAGTCGTGGATGGGGCAGGTCGGGGCGCGGGCCGCGTCGCCGGTGACGTTGCTGCGGGAGCACCTGAGCGCGCTGCGCGCGCTGCTCGCCGGTGAGGAGGTCACCGTCGACGGGCGGTACGTCAAGCTCGACGGCGTCGGGCTGGCCTGGCCGCCGGCCGCGGCGCCGCCGGTGTTCTCCGGGGGTACGGGGCCGAAGACGCTGCGCCTGACCGGGGAGTCGGCCGACGGGACGATCCTCGCCGGGGGTGCCTCGCCGGAGGTGGTGCAGGAGGCCGCCGAGGCGGTACGGGCCGGGCGGGAGGCCGCCGGGCGGGGCGGGGGGCATCCGCTCGTCGCCTCGATCCTCGTCGCCACGGGCCCGGGCGCCGGGCGGCGGCTCGCCGAGGACGCCCGCCGGATGGGCTGGGATCCCGCCGCGGAGGCGCATGTCGCCGGGGACGCGGCGGCGGTCGCGGCCGCCGTGGACCGCTGGGCGGCGGCCGGGGCGACGACGGTGGTGCTCCAGCCGACGGCCGACGAGCCGGATCCGGTGGCCTTCGTGCGGTGGGTGGCGGGGGAGGTGCGTCCGCTGGTGTCGTAGCGCCTGCACGGGACCGCGGCCGCTATTCCGTCAGCACGCCGAACTCCGAGCCCGATCCCAGGTACACCGCCGTCACCAGCAGGATGATCGTCGCCGGCACCATCAGGCTCGTGATCAGCAGTGTCGCCTTCGGGATCGCCCGGGCCGCGCGGCGGCGCGCGTTCTGGGCGTCGGTGCGCCGCTGGTCCGTGGCGATCTGTATCAGCGTCTCCACGATCGGCGCGCCCAGGTCCTCGCCCTGCTGGAGCGCGGTGACGAACTGGGCGACCTGTTCGGAGTCGTTGCGGCGGCGCAGTTCCTCGAACGCCTGGCGGCGGGAGACGCCCATGTCCATCTGGCGCAGGGTGATGCGCAGTTCGTCGGCCCAGGGGCCCGAGTAGCGTTCGCTGACGCGGTCCAGCGCCTGCCGGAAGCCGAGCCCCGCGCTGACGACCACGGCGAGGACGTCGAGGAAGTCGGGCAGCGTACGTTCGATGACGTCGCGCCGTTTGCGTACGGCCGCCCAGATGCCGACCTCCGCCCAGCCGTAGCCGAAGGCCGCCAGCACCAGCGCGCCGGCCCACTGGCCGGAGGAGAGCAGGGTGAGCGCGCCGCCGTAGCCGATGGCGGCGTAGACGGCGCGGCGGGCGGCGTAGCGGTCGATCGTGAGGCCGCCGGGGTTGCCGGCGCGGTCTATCTTGCGGCGCTTGTTCTCCACCGCCCGCCGGCCCATCAGCTTCAGCACCAGGGGCGCGAACCGCATCCCGAGCCGGTCGATCAGCGAGCCGACGGCGGTGGTGCGGGTGGCGCCGACCTCCAGGGCCACCTGGAGGTCGCTGGGGAGCTTGACCTCGGCGCGGTAGACGCGGATGCCGCTGAGGACGCCGAAGGCGGCGAGGCCGGCGGCGGCGGCGAGGAGCAGGCCCAGGGTTCCGTGTTCCATGTGAGTCCCCGGCCCCTCAGACGTCGATCTTCGCGAGCCGGCGGATGAGCAGGATGGCCAGCGCGTACAGCCCGACCGCCGTCAGCACCGCGCCCTGGCCGAGCGGCGAGGAGCCCATGCGCTCGATGGAGCCGGGCATCACCTGGTCGGTCAGCAGCAGGGTGCCGATGCCCATGACGGGCACGGTGTACGCGGTGAGGGTGACCTGCGAGAGCTGGGTACGCACCTCGCGGCGGGTCTCCTTGCGGTCGTTGAGGGTGCCGGTGAGGTTCCGCAGGGAGCCGACGACCTGGCCGCCGGCCTTGTTGGAGAGCACCAGCGTGGAGACGAGCACGGACAGCTCGCGCGACGGCAGCCGCTCGGCGAGGTCGCCGAGGGCGTCGTCGAGCGCGACGCCGACGGCGAGCTGGTCGGTGACCTTGGTCAGCTCCTCGCCCGCCGGGGCCTCCAGCTCCTCGGCGGCGATGCCGAGTGCGGTGCGCAGGGCGAGGCCGGCCTGGGTGGCGTTGGCGAGGATGCGGGAGAGGTCGGGGAGCTGGTTGATGAACGCCTCGATGCGCTTCTGCCGCTGCCAGTTGAGGTAGGCGTGCGCGCACCACAGCCCGATGAGCCCGGAGATCGGGCCGAAGAAGGCGGCGAACAGCGCGTCGGCGAGCAGCCAGAGCACGGCGACGCCGCCGAGCGCGTACACCGTGAACTCGCCCGGGGTGACATCCAGCCCGGTCGTCGCGATGCGCCGCTCCAGGTAGCGGCCGATCCGCGTCGGCCGCACCCGCCGGTCGACC
>NZ_JACBXC010000275.1 GCF_013870535.1 Streptomyces phytophilus
CGCCAGCTCCCGCTCCGCCTCGCCCAGCGACGGCACGTCCGCCGGCGGCGCATCCCGCACCGGCAGGCACCGCCACCGCACCCGGACCACCTCGTCCCCCTCGGGACCCACCGACCAGACCTCCGGCACCAGACCCTGCGGCGGCCCGCCGGTCACCAGCACCGCCTCGCCGGCGTCCAGCGCCAGCGCGTTGAACTCCGGCGGCCCGGACAGCCCCAGCGGATGCCCCGGCACCGGCAGCGCCACCCGCAGGCCCTTCGCGCCCAGCGCCCGCAGCCGCCCCAGTGCCATCGTCAGGGCCACACCCTCGGCCGACTCCTCCTCCGGCAGCCCCGCCACCCGGTGCCCGGCGTCGTCCGCGACGATGCGCTCCGCGGCCTCGTCGGGCGAGATGTGCCCGGAAAGCAGGGCATTTCCCCAGGCCGCCAGCCGGCCTGAACGTGGTTCTTCGAGCATGGCACCAGCCTACGGACCGGGTCCGACATCGCGTGGCGTAGGTTTGCCCTGGGGCGGTGTCGCAGGCGCGCACCGCGTACGACGGACCGAGACTGCAAGGGGAGACGGGCACGCTCATGAGCGATGTACTGGAGCTGGTGGACGTATCGGTGGTCCGCGACGGCAGGGCTCTGGTCGAACAGGTCTCCTGGTCGGTCGCGGAGGGCGAGCGGTGGATCATCCTCGGTCCCAACGGCGCGGGCAAGACCACGCTGTTGAACATCGCCTCCAGCTACCTCTTCCCCTCCGGGGGCGCCGTCCAGATCCTCGGCGAGAAGCTCGGCAGCGTCGACGTCTTCGAGCTGCGCCCCCGCATCGGCATGGCCAGCGCCGCGCTCTCCGAGAAGCTGCCCAAGCGCCAGACCGTCCTGCAGACCGTCCTCACCGCCGCGTACGGCATGACCGCCACCTGGCAGGAGAGCTACGAGGCCGTCGACGAGGACCGCGCCCGGGCCTTCCTCGACCGCCTCGGCATGAGCGAGTACCTGGAGCGCAGATTCGGCACCCTCTCCGAGGGCGAGCGCAAGCGCACCCAGATCGCCCGCGCCATGATGACCGACCCCGAGCTGCTCCTCCTCGACGAGCCGGCCGCCGGCCTCGACCTCGGCGGCCGCGAGGACCTGGTACGCCGCCTCGGCCGGCTGGCCCGCGACCCGTACGCACCCTCGATGATCATGGTGACGCACCACGTCGAGGAGATCCCCCCGGGCTTCACCCACGTGCTGATGATCCGGCAGGGCAAGGTGCTCGCCGCCGGACCCATCGAGACCGAGCTGACGTCCCGCAACCTCTCGCTCTGCTTCGGCCTGCCGCTCGTCCTCGACCGCGCCGGCGACCGCTGGACGGCCCAGGGCCTGCCGATGTCCAAGTCGTAGCCGCCGCCTGGCCACCCGGCCCACGGGAGACGTAGCTTCGCGGCCGCAGCCCCCGGGCATCTGTCCCGAATCCCCTGCCCCGCAATAGCATTGGACCCGTGGATGCATGGGTGTGGTGGCTGATCGCCGCCGTGGGCATGGGCATTCCCCTGGTGCTGACTGCCATGCCGGAGTTCGGCATGTTCTCGGTCGGCGCGGTCGCCGCCGCCGTGACGGCGGGCCTGGGGGGCGGTATCACCGTGCAAGTGATCGTTTTCGCGGTCGTCTCGACCGCCCTCATCGCCGCGGTACGGCCCGTGGCGCGCCGCCATCGCGGCCAGGGCGGGGCGACGACGGGCGTCGACGCCCTCAAGGGCAGACAGGCGGTGGTGCTGGAGCGCGTCGACGGCTCCGGGGGGCGCATCAAGCTCGCCGGCGAGGTGTGGAGCGCCCGGGCGCTCGACTCGGGCGAGGTTTACGAGCCCGGTCGGAAGGTCGATGTTGTGGACATCGACGGTGCGACCGCCGTCGTCATGTGACCGGAAGCGCCCTTACGGGCAAGGCCGTTCTGCCACACTCGGCGGCTGGGCCGCACAATTGGATCACTAACCGGGGAGCAGCATGCAGCCGATCATCATCGTCCTGATCATCCTGGTGGTGCTCGTCTTCATCGCACTCATCAAGACGATCCAGGTCATCCCCCAGGCCAGTGCGGCCATCGTGGAGCGCTTCGGCCGCTACACCCGCACCCTCAACGCCGGCCTCAACATCGTGGTGCCGTTCATCGACACCATCCGCAACCGCGTCGACCTGCGCGAACAAGTCGTGCCGTTCCCACCCCAACCCGTGATCACCCAGGACAACCTGGTGGTGAACATCGACACGGTCATCTACTACCAGGTCACCGACGCCCGGGCCGCCACCTACGAGGTCGCCAGCTACATCCAGGCCATCGAGCAGCTCACCGTCACCACCCTGCGCAACATCATCGGCGGCATGGACCTGGAGCGCACCCTGACCTCCCGCGAGGAGATCAACGCCGCGCTGCGCGGCGTCCTCGACGAGGCCACAGGACGCTGGGGCATCCGCGTCAACCGCGTCGAGCTGAAGGCCATCGAGCCGCCCACCTCCATCCAGGACTCGATGGAGAAGCAGATGCGCGCCGACCGCGACAAGCGCGCCGCGATCCTCACCGCAGAAGGCGTCCGGCAGTCCGAGATCCTCACCGCCGAGGGTGAGAAGCAGGCCGCGATCCTGCGCGCCGAGGGCGAGGCCCGCTCCGCGGCACTGCGCGCCGAGGGCGAGGCGCAGGCCATCCGCACGGTCTTCGAGTCCATCCACGCCGGCGACCCGGACCAGAAGCTGCTGTCGTACCAGTACCTGCAGATGCTGCCGAAGATCGCCGAGGGCGACGCGAACAAGCTCTGGATCGTGCCCAGCGAGATCGGCGACGCCCTCAAGGGCCTCGGCGGCGCCCTGGGCAACTTCGGCACGCCCTCGCCCACCGGCGGTGACGGCGGCGCCCCCAAGACGAGCACCCGCAAGGCGCCCACCTACCGTGAGCAGCCGCCGCTGGAGTAGTCCCGCGCATGGCGTCCGCGGACGCCGTACGGTACGAGCCCGCCCCCGGTCGTCGCAACCGACCGGGGGCGGGTTTCTGTCCGTAAAAGCCCGTACGGCACCGTCCCGGTGCCGTACGGGCGGGCGTGGCGCTCACGCGCCGGGGCTCAGGCGGCGACACCCACCTCGCGGCCCTCCGGCGGCGTCAGCCACTCCGGCAGCTGCTCCCGCTCGCGCACTCCCAGCGCCAGCAGCAGCGCGTCCGCCGGCGTCGGCTCGAACGGCCGCCGCAGCAGCCGCATCCCCGCCTGCTCCGGCGTCCGGTCCGCCTTGCGGTGGTTGTCCGCGGCGCAGGACGCCACCGTGTTCAGCCAGGTGTCGCGACCGCCCAGCGACCGCGGCAGGACGTGGTCCACGGTCGTCGCGCGCCGGTCGCAGTACGCGCACCGGTGCCGGTCGCGTACCAGCACACCCCGCCGCGACCACGGCGCCCGTCTTCGGAACGGCACCCGCACGTACCGGCAGAGCCGGATCACCTGGGGCACCGGCAGCTCGACGGTCGCCGCCCGCAGCCGCATACCGGAGTGCGCCTGCTCGACCACGGCCTTGTCCTGCAGCACCAGCACCACCGCACGGCGGAGCGACACCGTCGACAGCGGCTCGAAGCTCGCGTTGAGCACCAGCGTCTCGCGCATCCCGGTCACACCTCCCGACTCGCCTCACCGACCGGCGAGGTGGCTCCACTGTGCCCCGGGAGACCGGCCGCGACAACGCAATTTCAACCTGCCGCGGGCTCCTCGTGCGTGCCGATGAGCTGCGCCCTCGCGAGGGTGTGGAAGCGGAGGTTGAAGCCCACGACGGCGGGCGTCGCCGCGGCGTCGGGACCCAGCTTCTCCTGGTCCACCGCGTACACCGTGAACACGTACCGGTGCTCGCCGTCACCGGGCGGCGGGGCCGCGCCCGTGAAGTCATTGGTCCCCGCGTCGTTCCGTACGGTCACCGCACCGGCCGGCAGCCCGGCCATGTCCCCCGTGCCCGCGCCCGCGGGCAGCTCCGTCACGGACACCGGGATGTCGAACACCGACCAGTGCCAGAACCCGCTGCCGGTCGGCGCGTCCGGGTCGTAGCAGGTGACGGCGAAGCTCTTCGTCTCCGCCGGGAACCCCGACCAGCGCAGCTGCGGCGAGGTGTTGCCCTTCGCCCCGATCTGCGCGTCCGGCAGGGGGGCGCCTTCCTTCACGTCGTCGCTGGTGACGGTGAACGACGGCACCGCGGGATGGAAGTCGTGGGGCAGCGGCGGCCGGTTCTGCTCGGGCACGTGAGACACCTCCAGGTGGCTGTGACACAAGGACACGGCGCGGCGGGTACGCGGGTCACGCGGTACGCGGGACACCGGCACGCCGCCACGGCGGTCAGCCTAACGAGCAGCGGCCCGGGCGCCGCCGCCACACGACCGTGCGGCTCAGAACCAGTTGCGCCGCGACCCCACCTCGGAGATCCACTGGTTGAGGTACGCGCTCCAGTCGGTCTGCTGGAAGTCGGTCAGCCCCACCTGGAACATCCGGAACGAGTCACCGCCGTCCGTGAACAGCCCCGGCTTCTTGTCCATCTCCAGCACCACGTCCATCTGGTGCCCGTCGGCGAGGAACGTCAGCTCCACGGCCGTCAGCCCGCGGTACTGCTGCGGCGCGTAGAACTCGATCTCCTGGTAGAACGGCAGCCGCTGCCGCGTGCCGCGGATGTGCCCGCGCTCCAGGTCGGCGCTCTTGAAGCGGAAGCCCAGCCCGCCGAAGGCGTCGAGGATCGCCTGCTGCGCGGGCAGCGGGTGCACGGAGATCGGGTCGAGGTCGAGCGAGTCCACCGCCCGGGCGATCTCCAGCTCGGTCGTCACGCCGACGTTCATCCCCGGCAGCCGCTGGCCCATGACGGACGTCACCGGCGTCTCCCACGGGACGTCCAGGCTGAACGTCACGTTGTGCACGGCGTTCGGCTCGATCTCGAAGGCGCCGCCGAGCCGCTGCCGGTGGAACTCGATGTCCTGCTTGTACTCGTTGTCGCCGCTCTCCACCTCCACGCGCGCCTGCAGCCCGACGGACAGCCCCTCGACCTCCTGGGCCACGGACCCGCCCTCGATGCGGACCTCGCCCTGGACGACGCCGCCGGGCACGACGTTCGCGTCGTTCAGGACCGTCTCCACCGACGCGCCGCCGGCCCCCAGGCTGGCGAAAAGCTTCTTGAACCCCATCGCGGACTCCCCTGCTCCCCTGTTAGGTCTGCTCAACTACGCTCACCCGACATGCCCCGTACTCCACTCGACCGCTCGTTCTTCCGTCGGCCCGTACTGGAGGTGGCGCCGGATCTGCTGGGCCGAACACTACTGCGCCGCACAGCCGCCGGGACGATCTCTCTGCGACTCACGGAGGTCGAGGCGTACGCGGGGGAGCAGGACCCCGGTTCGCACGCCTACCGGGGCCGCACGGACCGCAACGCCGTCATGTTCGGCCCGGCCGGGCACATCTACGTCTACTTCACCTACGGCATGTGGCACTGCATGAACGTGGTCTGCGGCGAAGAGGGCGCCGCGAGCGCCGTCCTCCTGCGCGCCGGCGAGGTGACGGAGGGCACGGAACTGGCCCGCAAGCACCGCCCCAAGGCCCGCAAGGACCGCGAACTGGCCCAGGGCCCGGCCCGCCTGGCGACGGCACTCGACATCGACCGCACCCTCGACGGCACCGACGCCTGCACCCCGGGCACCCCCCTCGAACTCCTCACCGGCACCCCCGCGGACCGCACCCGCATCCGCACCGGCCCCCGCACCGGCGTCGGCGGCGACGGCGCCCACCACCCGTGGCGCTACTGGATCGACGGCGACCCGACGGTGAGCCCGTACCGCGCCCACGAGCAACGACGCCGCCGCAAGGCGGCCGGAGCTTGACGCGGCGGGGGCGGGTCCGTATCGTGGAGAGAGCCCTAAACGGCCTGGTGTCTTGCACGCTCTGATGCGGGCGCCATCCTCCAGACGATCTTTCGTAAACCTGAGCCCTCTTTTGTTGCGCCTCGGCTGCAACTCCTGGGGACCCGGTTTTGGAGCGAAGCGAAGTCTTCGCTACAGTGGTGGA
>NZ_JACBXC010000276.1 GCF_013870535.1 Streptomyces phytophilus
GGCTCGCAGCACGGCTCGCTGCAGTCGGCGTGGCCGGCGTGGTCGTCGAGGTGGTCCCCCGTGTGCACGGCCGTGTGCTCGGGCGGCGCCTCCGCGTACGTGGCCGGCGCCAGCGCGACCGCGAGCGTGCTCTCCCGCAGGCTCTCGGCGCCCTCGTGGTGCGGCGTACCGGCGTCCACGCACGCGAACACCGGGGCCAGCACGACGATCGCCAGCCCGGCGAGAAGGGCGATCACGGCGCGGCAGAGTCGCGGCAGCACGGCGGCATGGGTACCCGGCACGCGACTGAGCGTAGCCACTTCTGCCCCATCCGCACTTTATTCGCCCCTTCCGGGTGAATAGCGAGGACGCAGATTGACTAGCCCTCGCGGCCGATCCGGGCCAGCGAGCGGTCGGTCAGGCTGAAGAGCAGGTTCAGTACCGCCACGCCGGTCATCAGCCAGGCCAGGTCGTGCAGCCCGGCGGTGGTGGCCCCGGCCTCGAAGAAGGCGGCGGTCGCGGCGGAGGAGAGGAGCGCGCCCAGGTACATGAACGTGCGCAGCAGCCCGGCCGACGCACCCATCCGGGCCGGCTCGGCCTGCGCGTACAGGGCGTTCTGGTTGGCCAGGCCGTTCAGCCCCTGCGGGAGCCCGAATCCCGCGGCCAGCAGGACCAGCGCCCACACGGGAGTGCCGGAGGTGAGCAGCAGCAGCGCGGCGCAGACGGCGACCTGGATCAGCGAACCGGCCGCCAGCTTGCCCCGTACCTGCGCGTGCCGCCCGGTCAGCGCGGTGACGCCGAGCGCCGCCACGGCCGTGGGCAGCTGCAGCAGGCCCGCCTGGGAGGCGTCGATGCCGCGGCCCTCCTGGAGCCACTGGCTGTAGCCGTAGAGGAAGGCGTACGCGGTGGTGTACGCCAGCAACTGACGTGCGTACGTGGCCAGCAGCGGCACGTTGCCGCCGAGCACCCGCAGGTCTATGAACGGCTCGGCGACGGCCATCTGGCGCCGTACGAACACCGCGCCCAGCACCGCCCCGGCGGCCGGCAGAAACCACCGGACGGCGGCCGGATCCATCAGGAACAGCATGAACGCGGTCAGCGACCCGGCGAACAGCACCATGCCGGACACGTCGGCCCGCGCGCCGGACGGCAGCGCGCCGCCCCTGGGCAGCCGCAGGCCGAGGAGCAGGCAGGCGGCGGCCAGCGGCACGTTGATGGCGAAGATCAGGTGCCAGCCGCCCGCGCCGATGAGCAGCCCGCCCAGCGCCGGTCCGACGACCGCGATCACCTGGTTGGAGACCGACAGGACCGCCAGGATCCCGGTCGGGCTCCGCGCACCCGTGCGTTCGGACTCGGTGCGCAGGACGGACATCGACGCGGGGTACGCGGCGGAGGTGCCGAAGCCGAGCAGCACCCGGGAGACGACCAGCACCCACAGGTTGGGCGCGAGCACGCCCACCAGCCCGGCGAGGCCGACGACCGCGGTCCCCCACAGGTAGAGCAGACGCGGCCCGTACGCGTCGACGAGCCGGCCGATCACGGGCTGGCCGACGGCGGTGGCGAGGTAGAGGCCGGAGACCAGCCAGGCGGTCTGCGAGGGCGGCTGGCCGAAGGCGCGGCCGATGGGGATGAGGGCGACCGCGAGCATGGAGGAGTTGATGGGGTTGAGGATCGAGCCGAGGACCATCGGCGGCACCAGCCGACGGTCGAACCCCCCGGCCCCACCGCCGTGCCGCCGCCCGCGCGGCCGGAGCAGCCGGGGCGTCACAGGCGGGCCGCGCGGCCGGGCCGCGCCGCGCAATCGCTCATCCCGCCAGCGTAGGAAGCCCACCGGGGGCGGGCAACCGAGGGACAGCAGACCCTCCGGCCGGTCGGCTCGCCGGTCACGAGCGAGCGGGATCCATCGACGCACGTCAACCGAGAAGGTAAGGAATCAGCCGTGCGCACCGTCTCCATGTGATCAACATCACTTATTCCCTATAGTGCTCGTCGTTTACCGCTGTCGACAGGGAGAAGCAGTGGAGCGACTGGACGCTGTCATCGATCAGTTGAGCTTTCGGCGCCGATTCGTGCGTGGCCGGGTCCGCTTCGAGCGCGGCGCCGGCGCGCTCCTGCTCCAGGTCGAGGGAGAAGCCGAACTCCTCGGTGAATGGTGCACCGGTCTGCTCGCCCGGTACCGCGGTGTGGTCCCGATGAACCACCCGAGCGACATCGAGGCATCCACGGAGGAGCTGGAAGTCGTCCGGCGCCTGCACGGGATCGCCGAGGGATGCGGGGGCGTCGGCAGGGTGGCGCGCGGGCTCCCGCTCGTCTTCCCGCGCTTCGCCGCCGCCCGTACAGCCCTCTACGAGTGGTCCCCGATCGACGAGGAGCTGCCCGAGCGGCACATCCCCGACCTCGACAGGCACATCAAGGACGCGATCGCGGCGGAGCGGCGGCGCACACGGTCCGAGACGGCCCGCCGGTTCGAAACCGCCGGCCGGAGCGAGCACGTGCGCGGGCTGATGGGCGGCTGGGTGGGGGCGGTGCTGGAGTTGGCCAACGTACTGCGGTTCCCGTACGGCAGGACGCTGCGCTGGTACCGGCAGCGCTTCGGGGTACGTACCAACGCCGCGGCCTGCGAGAGGCTGCTCCGGTACCGGGACGAGCCGGCGGACGCGAAGGTGACGCTGCTCGTCGAGGCGCTGCTCGCCGACGTCGACGCGCATTACGGCCTCGTACGCCGCCTCAACCGGGCCCGCCGGCCCGTCGTCCTCCTCCCGGACGTGGACACGGTGCCCGCGCGCCGGATCATCAGGGACACCGTCCTCTCGCTGAGCGACGGCAGGTCCCGCGGGCTGCGGGTATCCCCGCTGGTCGTCACCACCGCCCGGCCGGGCGGCGCCGAACCCGTGCACGGCGCACGGGAGGCGGTGGCGACGGACGAGCTCGCGCGGGCGATCCCGGACCGCTATCGCGACCGGGAGCGGATCGGGAAGCTCCGGTCCCAGGGCGGGGACGACGAGCTGCCGGGCCGGCTGCTGCAGGTGCGGCTGGAGACCGCGGGACCGGGGCGGCAGCGCGAACCGAGTGGGCGCCGGTCCTGGGGCCCTCTGACGGCCGCGGCGGCCGTCGTCGTGCTGGGCACCGCCGGAGTCCTCGGCTACCTCCTCCTCTTCGGCGAACCGGAGAGCTGCGGTGCCGGGCTGTACGTTCAGGACGGCGAGTGCATCGGCGTCTCCGACGGCACCGGGGTGTTCATGCCGGACGTCGAGGGCATGCCCGAGGTGTCCGCCCGCATAGCGGAACAGAACGAGGCGGTGGCCGGAGAGAAGCACGCGACGGTGGCGCTCCTCATCCCGCTGGAGTCGGACAACGCGGCGGTACAGCGGCAGATCCTCAGCGAGGTGCAGGGCGCGTACCTCGCCCAGGCCCGCGCCAACAGCGCGGACTCCGTCAAGCCGCCGATCCGCCTGGTGCTGGCGAACCCGGGCCGCGGCTACGGGCACTGGCACAAGGCGGTCGAGCAGCTCGACCGTGACGAGCCGGGCCTGCGGGCCGTCGTCGGCTTCAACCTCAGCCTGAAGCCCACCAAGGCGGCTCTTGAGTACGTCACCCGGGAGATGCGCGTCCCGGCCGTCGCCAGCGTGGTGACCGCCGACGACTTCGCCAACCCGGAGGGCACCGACCAGGTTCCGTACCCCGGTCTGGCCCGGGTGGTGTCGACGACCCGGGACCAGGCGCAGGCGCTGCTCGCGTTCGACCGGGACCTCGCCGGCGCGGAGACCGCGCTGGTCGCCGACTACCGGCCGGGCGACAACTACAACCGCTCGCTGCGCGAGACCTTCGGCGCGGCCAGGGACTCCGCCGGTGCGGGCGGGGACGGACAGGGCACCGGCGTCCAGGACATGCGCTTCACGTCTCCGGGGGTGGAGGAGGAGGGCTATACGGCGAACGAGTTCGAGGACTTCGCGGCGAACATCTGCCGTTCCCGCGCCGACGTCGTCTACTTCGCCGGCCGCGCCTTCCACCTGGAGCTGTTCGTCAAGAAGCTGGCCAACACCTATTGCCGGGAAAAGCCCGCCTACACCGTCATCACCGGCTCCGACGCCACGACGCTCGACCGGCGCCTCAGCGACACCGAACGCGCCGCGCTGCGCGGCGACCCGGGCGCCGGCAAACCGTCGGTCACCATCCGCTACGCCGCGCCCGCGCACCCCGACACGTGGGCCACCGAGCTGGCCAGGTGGCAGGATTCCCACCCCTCCGAGGCGGAACCGCCGCTGTATCTCCGTGAGTCCGCCGACGCGATGACCACGCTGCGTCAGGACATTGCGGCGCTGGAGGGCGCCATCGGCGAGGTGCAACTCGACGACGGGCGCACCATCGTCACACACGACGTCGTCCTCACAGCGTCGCGGGCACTGGCGCGCGCCGTGCACACGAGCGAACAGGACGTGCCCTCGGCCGAGCGGGTCAGAATGGACCTCGGCAAGCTCAACTCCGATCTGCGGGTACGCGGAGCGAGCGGCCTGGTCTGCCTCACCAACGCGGGCAACCCCTACAACAAGGCGCTCGCGGTGGTGGAGGTCGAACCCCACTCGAAGAAGGTGACGCTCGACGGCGTGGCCTGGCCCACGGGCCGCGCGCCGGCAAGGGACGACAGCTGCATCATCCCGGCGCAGCCGTAGGGGCTGTCAGCGGCGGTCCCTGCGGCGTACCGCGCGCCCCAGGCGGTAACGGGACCGGCTTGGACCGGGTCCCGGAGCAGGACCCGGCCCGCGCGGGTCGTACGCCCGTGAAGGGAGCGCGGCCCGCCGGGCGCCGTCAGCGGGTCCTTCGGCCTACCTGTGCGTCCAGAGGTCCAGCGGCGGCACCGGTGGTACGGGATGGAGGCTGCCGGTCCTGGTCCAGCCCCAGGTCTGGTACGCCGCACCCGCCGCCGCGTTGTCCTGCGGCAGCAGCGCCACCGCGGGGGACGGCGCCCAGCGGGCCAGCAGGTGCTGCTGCAGCCGCGTGGCGATGTGCCGGCGGCGCTGGTCCGGCACCACCATCAGCTCCGCCACCACGAACGCCCGCGGGGACGAGGTGACCTCTGCCAGCGCCAGCGGCGGCCCTTCAGGGAAGTCCGGCCACCACACGCCGGAGCGGTCGGCCCGGAACCCGTACGCGCAGCCCACCGGGCGGTCGCCCCCGGCCAGCACCATCTCGAACCCGGGCCGCTGCACGTGGTCTTCGAGCCGGCGCAGGAAGCCCTCCCGCTCGGGGACCGCGCCGCCGACCGCGCCGTTGTACGACGCGACGTACACGTCCGCCACGGCCTCGCGCTGCGTGTCCGCCTGCCACCGGCTCAGGCCGCGTAAGAACAACTCAGACACTCGTCCTCCCCCGGTCAGGCCGGCCGCCCATGTCCGAGCCCCTGTGACCACAGGGTAGCCCCGCAGCCCCGCGTGCACATGGCCCCGAACCGGACGATGTGCCCCGGCTGCCCGCCTACTTCTCCAGGCTCACCGTCAGGCTCCTGCCGTAGGCGTGATGCGTGTCCACCACCAGCTTCGTCCCGCCGGGCACGCGGCCGACCCGGACCCCGCCGTCCCCCGCGGCCTTCCGCAGCGGCCGTCCGCGCAGCACCACGGTCACCGTGTCGCGGTCCATCGTCGGGTCCGCGACGGCGACGCCGACGCGCCCGTCCTCCCCGGTCCGTACGAGCACCGAGGCGGGCCCGTCGATGCTCAGCCCCGCGGTGTCGTGGCGGCCGGGGGTGAAGGAGTTGGCGGCGGTCAGACGGAGGGCGGGGTGGCGGACGGCCTGCAGGCGCGGGGAGTTGGCGGTCACGGTGAGCGGGCCGCGGCGGCGGTACGCGTCCAACTGCGCGGCGGAGGCGTGCGGCACCAGGGCGTACGCCAGGCGCGCGAGCCCGTGCCGCGGCTCGTGGTCGACGGCGGCGCTGAACACCGTGCGTGTCACCGCCGTGTCCGGGTTCGCGGTGCGGACGACGCGGCGGCTGCGGGTGACGTCCTCAAGGCCGACCCGGACGCGGGGCGCGTCCAGGAAGACGT
>NZ_JACBXC010000277.1 GCF_013870535.1 Streptomyces phytophilus
AGGCCCCGGGGGCGCCCGGGTCTTGCCGCACCGGGGGGAGAGGGGGGAGCGGGGGGTCGGGGGTGCATGGGAAGGGATCTCCTCCTGCGGTGGGGGGTCAGGGAAGCTCGTAGTCCTCGTCGAGGGCGGCGCCCGCTTCGGGGTGGGTCTCGTCGTAGCCGCGCGCGTTGCACTGGAGCGCGCCGACGACGCAGTGGTCGACGAGCGCCTTGAGGGTGGCGTCGTCCCAGACGTTGATGAAGTCGTAGTGGAAGGAGTAGCCGCGGCCGCTGGAGAGCGCGACCCGCGACATGTCGCCGTTCACCGGGAACGCCATCTTGAACTCGATCATCGGCAGTGCCACCGGGTGGCTCTCCGGGCAGACGTTGTTGTTCGTACCGGCCTTGACCACGGGGTAGGCCATGTGGCTCTTGTGGTCGGGGGTGTCCAGGTAGCGGCCGTCCCAGCAACTGGGCGCCTGCATCCGGATGTTGAGCTGCGTGTCCTGGCTGCCGGGGCAGGTGGCGGGGATGTCGGTGTTGAAGTAGCTCTCGCCGCACTCCCAGCCCTCCACGAAGCCCGGGTGGTCGCGGAACTCCGCCTCGCTCTGCAGCGGGCTGCCGACGACGAAGCGCAGGCCCTTGGGGAACGGGCGGACGCTGGTGTAGTCGGTGACGCCGGCCTTGTAGTAGATGACCTGGTCACCCACGGGCAGCACGGGCTCGCCGCCGTTGAGGACGGTGGGCATCCAGTAGCCGGACTTGTCGCCGGGAGCCTTGCACTCGGTGGCGCCGGCGTCGAGCGAGGCGGTGGTGCTGTGGGCGTCGGTGGTGTTGTTGCCCATGAAGGTGTGGTCGTGGGACCTGCCGGGCTGGCCGGGGTAGACGATGGGGTCGTCGGGCTTGGTGTGGGTCACCGAGCAGTTGGCCTGGAACTCGTGGAAGTAGCGGTGGGGCGGCTCCTTGTCGGACGGTACGACGCCGGTGACGGGCGGTTCCGCGGGGATGTAGCCGTCGCCGTCGGGGTCGTCGCCGGAGGCGACGGGGCGGGGCTGGGTGTGGCCGGCGTGTGCGGAGTGGGCCGGGTTGCCGCTGTCCTTGCCGGTTCGGGCGGCGTTGTCGGCGGTTTCGGCGGCTGCGGTCGTGCGCGCGCTGGCCGTCTCGCCGGTGACGGCGATGGCGCCGAGTGCGGTGACGCACAGGGCCAGGGCCAGGGCCGGCAGGAGTACGGCGTAGAGGCGCGATCTCCTCATCCAGGGCCTCCTGGGAGTGGGGGAGGGAGAGCGGGAGAGCGCTCTCCCATTGCGCTGGATGGTTACGCTCCGGAGAACGGGCGTCAAGAGAACGGACACGGACGCGTGCCCCGATAAGCGGGAACGCGTCAAATGTCCGGGCGGATGCGGCAGTTGCGCGGGTGCCGGTCCGGTGGCGGCGCGTCCGTACGGTCCGTACGCCCGCGCGCGCCCGGGTCCGCCCGCGCCCGTACCGCGTCGTCTGCCTGCCCTCGCGCCCCTACGCCCCCTGTCCGTACCATGCACCGATGCCGGACTCCGACCTCGCGCCGTACTGGAACACCAACGTCGCCCGCCACCCGGGCATCCTGCGCGCCGTCCCCGAGGGCTGCCGCGACGCACTCGACGTCGGCTGCGGCGACGGCCTCCTCGCACGCAAGCTCGCCGTGCGGGCCGAGCGCGTCACCGGCGTCGACAACTCCCCGGAGATGATCGCCAGCGCCCGCGAACAGGCCGCGGGACGGCCCGGACTCGACTTCGTCGCGGGCGACTTCCTCACCGCCGACCTGCCCGCCCCCGGCTACGACTTCATCTGCTCGGTCTCCGCCGTGCACCAGATGGACTTCACCCCCGCCCTCGCCCGCATGCGCGACCTGCTGCGCCCCGGCGGCGTCCTCGTGGTCGTCGGCCTCGCCCGCGAGCGGAGCGTCGGCGACTGGGCCGCCATGGTCGCCGCCGCGCCCGTCGTACGCACCGCGAAGCTGCTGCGCCGCGCCTCCTTCCCGCCCGGGATGCCCTTCATCAGCCCGCACATGAGCTACGGCGAGGTCCGTGCCGAGGCCCGCCGCGTACTCCCCGGCGTGCGCTACCGCCGCCACGTCCTGCGCCGCTACAGCCTCACCTGGCAAGCCCCCTGACCGGCCGCCCGCAGCGCCCGGCCCGCCCCGCCCGCGTGCGAGTTCACCGGCTCGTCACCTTGCGCGGGCTACGCCCCCGCCCGCCCGGCTCCTAGGCTGACCAGCATGCCGACCCATCGCATCAGCACGCCCCTGCCCTCCTTCGACCCCGTGCGGGCGGAGGTCGTCATGCTCCCCGAGGCCCCCGAAGCCGGGTACTGGACCGGCTGTCCCGGGGTGCTGTACGAACCCGAGCGGGGCCGGTGGCTGATGACGTACCGCCGCCGGCGGCCCCGGGGGCATCCGGGCGGTGAGCGCGGCTGGCGGTGCGCGGTCGCCGCGAGCGACGACGGGGTGGCCTTCACCGACCTGTGGGCGGTGGAGAGCCGGCAGCTGGGGACCGACTCGATGGAGCGCTTCAGCCTGCTGCCCACCCCGGACGGCTACCAGCTCTATCTCAGCTACGTCGATCCGGCCGACTCCCGCTGGCGCATCGACGTCGTCGACGCCGCCGCGCCCGACGCCTTCGACCTCGCCGCGGCCCGCCCCGCGCTCACCGCCGCGGACACCGGCACCGAGGGGGTCAAGGACCCGTACACCCTCCGGCACGGCCCGGCGACCTATCTCTTCGCGAGCTACGCGCGCGCCGGGATCGCCGCCGCCGACACCGCCCGCGCGCACGCCACCGCCGACATCTTCAACACCGGCATCACCACCCACCCCACGGGCCTCGCCGTCTCCCTCGACGGCGGCGCGACCTTCGCCTGGCAGGGCGAGGCCATGCAAACCGGCAGCGGCTGGGACAGCTACCAGACCCGGCTCAACTCCGCCGTCCCGCTCGGCCCGGGCGCCGGCTGGCTCGGCTTCTACGACGGCATCGCCTCCCACGAGCAGAACTACGAGGAGCAGTGCGGCCTCGCGGTCTCGTACGACCTGCGCAGCTGGCACCGGCTCAGCACCGGGGGGCCGTGGGCGACGGTCCCGTACGGCACGGGCTCGCTGCGCTACGTCGACGCGGTCGTCGCCGAGGACACGTGGCACATCTACTTCGAGGCCGCCCGCCCCGACGGCGCACACGAACTGCGGCTGGCGCGCGTACCGGTGGGCTGAGCCCGGGTCGCTCAGCCGCCCGCCGGTCCGCGGCGCGGAACTGTGACCGTGCTGTGGCCGACGGAGTGACGCGCGTCACGGCCGTGGTGCATCCGCCCTGGTCGACTGGGCGGATGCACCACGCCACCCGTACCACTCGTACCGCTCGTGTCACTTGTGCGACCGGTGCGACTCCCGCGAGCCGTGCGACCTCTGCGACGCCTGCGAGCCGTGCGACCTCTGCGACGCCTGCGAGCCGTGCGACCCGGGCGACCCGGCCGTCCCGCGTACGTCGCGCCGGTCCTGCCGCACTCGGCCTCGCCGCCGTGCTGCTGCTCGCCGCCTGCGGCACCGAGTCGGCGGACGGGGCCGTGGACGCCGGCGCCCCGACCGCACCGGGCAACCCGACCCCGGTCGAGGTCGACGGCGTGACCATCACCCGCGTCCGGACGAAGCCGGAGACGGCGGAGCCGGTGCGGGTGGAGTTCGAGATCGCCAACCGCGGGGCGGAGGCGATGACGTACACCGTCGCCTTCGAGGTCCGCAGCTCCTCGGGCGAGGTGCTGTCGTACCCGGAGAAGGTCGTGGAGGCGGTCCCGGCCGGCAGTACGGTGCCGGACCAGGCCGGGGTCGCGGACCCGATGGCGGCCGGGCGCGCGGCGCAGGTGCAGGTCGCCGAGGTGCGCAGCGTGCCGGCGGACGAGGCGCCGTCGAAGGGCGGACCGTGCCCGCCGGCGGGGGTGCGGCTGTACGCGGACGAGGGCGACGCGGCGATGGGCCTGCGGGTCGTCGGGCTGCACCTGGAGAACTGCGGCACGGAGGTCTACCGGCTGGACGGCTACCCGCGCGTGCAACTCGTCGACGAGGAGCACCGGGACATCACCGGCGTACGCATCCGCCGCGGCGGCGCCGCCATCGCCTCCGGTACGGGCGCGGACACCCCGCCGCGGCCGCTGGCGCTGCGGCCGGGGGAGCGGGCGTCGACGCAACTGGTGTGGCGCAACACCGTCGAAGCGGGGGACCCGGTCGACGCCCCGTACGTACGGGTGTGGGCGAAGCCGGGCGCGGCACCGGTGACGGTGACCCCGGAACTCGACCTCGGCACGACGGGCGAACTCGGCGTCGGCGCCTGGCAGAAGCCGGAATAACCCGGACCGCCTCGGACCAACCCGGACCGCCTCAGATCAACCGGATAGACCGGATCAACCCCTCACTCCCACCCAAGGGTAGCCGCGCCCTCTGACATCGCCCGGAGGCCCAGGCCCGATGTCGGAGGAGGCGCCTACCCTTGTGTGAGGGGCTGGAGTGCAGGGGGGAGTGGGTCGGGCTCCTTGGAGGGACCGGGGCTCCGGTGTGCAGGGGGCGGAAGGCTTCGGTGCGCGGAGTCGTCGGGTTGCGCGGGGTTCAAGGGTCATCCGGGTGTACGGCCCGGGGCGTCATCTGGTGAAGCCGCGGATCCGGTACCGGAGTCCGGAGCGGCTGACCTGCCAGTCCCCGTCGTCGGCGACCCGCCACTCCGGGCCCGGCACCGGTGCGTACGTGTCGCCCGTCACCGCCGTGTCGATCTCCGTCACCGAGAGCGCCGTGGCGTGTGGCAGCGCGGCCCGGTAGACCTCGCCGCCGCCGATGACCCACACCGTGGCGGCCGGTTCGGCGGACGCCAGTTCCAGTGCCCGGTCGACGGATCCGGCGGGTACGGCGCCGTCCGCCGTCCACCGCGGGTCGCGCGTCACCACGACGTTGCGCCTGCCGGGCAGCGGGCGGAACCGCGGCGGCAGCGAGTCCCACGTCCTGCGTCCCATCACCACCGGGTGGCCCAGGGTGGTCGCCTTGAAGTGCGCCATGTCCTCGGGCAGGTGCCACGGAATGCCGTTGTCGGCGCCGATCACGCCGTCGCGCGCCTGCGCCCAGATCAGCCCGACGTTCACACCGCGACCGGGGCCTTGATGGCCGGGTGGTGCCGGTAGTCGAGGATCTCGACGTCCGCGTAGGCGTAGTCGAAGAGCGAGTCTGCCCGGCGCAGCCGCAGTGCAGGGAATTCGTACGGCGTGCGCGTGAGCTGCTCCGTCACCTGGTCGACGTGGTTGTCGTAGATGTGGCAGTCGCCGCCGGTCCAGATGAAGTCGCCCGGTTCGAGGCCGGTCTGCTGCGCCACCATGTGCGTGAGCAGGGCGTAGCTGGCGATGTTGAACGGGACGCCGAGGAAGAGGTCCGCGCTGCGCTGGTAGAGCTGGCAGGAGAGCCTGCCGTCGGCGACGTAGAACTGGAAGAAGGCGTGGCACGGCGGCAGCGCCATGTCGGACAGCTCGGCGACGTTCCAGGCGGAGACGATCATCCGGCGGGAGTCGGGGTTGCGGCGCAGGGTGTCGAGCACGTCGCTGATCTGGTCGACGTGGCTGCCGTCCGGGGTGGGCCAGGAGCGCCACTGGACGCCGTAGACGGGGCCCAGTTCGCCGTCGGGTCCGGCCCACTCGTCCCAGATGGTGACGCCGCGCTCCTGGAGCCAGCCGACGTTGGAGTCGCCGCGCAGGAACCACAGCAGCTCGTACACGATCGACTTCAGATGCACCTTCTTGGTGGTGATCAGCGGGAAGCCCTGCGCGAGGTCGTAGCGCAGCTGGTGTCCGAAGACACTTCGGGTGCCGGTGCCCGTCCGGTCGGCCTTGGCCGTCCCGGAGGTGAGCACGGTTCGCAACAGGTCTTCGTACTGGGTGTCCGCCACAGCGGTCGAGTGTACCGCCGCCGACCAGGCGGACCGCGAAGCGGAACCCCCGCCGCCGCCCGGTCGGCGGGGTCCGGCCCCGGATGCCGTACGG
>NZ_JACBXC010000278.1 GCF_013870535.1 Streptomyces phytophilus
CGCAGCAGGAGGAGGACGAGATCACCGACCTGAAGGTGCTCGTCGACGCGGTCAACGAGGCCAACGAGCGGCTGGGCATCCCCGAGCAGCACAGCCCGTGGCTGCCCGCGCTGCCCGACAGCGTCGAGCTGGACGCGCTGCCCGCGCCGCAGGGCGCAGGCCCGCTGCCCCCGGCTCCGTACGGCATCGAGGACCTGCCGGCGCAGCAGGCCCGGCGCACCGTCGCCATCGACTTCGCCGACTTCGGGCACCTCATCGTCGGCGGCGCCCCGCGCAGCGGGCGTTCGCAGATGCTCCGTACGATCGCCGCCTCCCTGGCGCGTACGCACTCGATCGCCGACCTGCACCTGTTCGGCATCGACTGCGGCAACGGCGCGCTCAACGCGCTGACCCGGCTGCCGCACTGCGGCGCCGTCGTCAGCCGCAACCAGACGGAGCGCGCGGTGCGCCTCATCGGCCGGCTCAAGCAGGAGCTGGGCCGCCGCCAGGAGCTGCTGGCGGCCGACGGCTTCGCCGACATCGCCGAGCAGCGGGCCGCGGCGTCGGACCCGGAGCAGAAGCTGCCGTACACGGTGGTGCTCCTCGACCGCTGGGAGGGCTGGCTGCCCACCCTCGGCGAGATCAACCACGGCGATCTGACCGACGAGATCTACGGGTTGCTGCGCGAGGGCGCGAGCGTCGGCATCCACCTGGTCATCACCGGTGACCGCAGCGTGCTCACCGGCCGGATCAGCACGCTGACGGAGGACAAGTTCGCCTTCCGGCTGCCCGACCGCTCCGACTTCTCCATGATCAGCCTCAACGCCCGCAACATCCCCGAGGACATCGAGCCCGGCCGGATGTTCCGCGCGGAGAGCGGCCTGGAGACGCAGATCGCGGTCCTGACCGACGACCTGTCCGGTGCCGCCCAGGCCGCCGCCGTCGCCGCCATCGGCGAGGCGGCGACGGAGCGGGACGCGGCGGTGCCGCGCTCGCTGCGCCCGTTCCGCGTCGACGTGCTGCCCAGCCGCCTCGGCTTCGAGGAGGCGTGGGAGATGCGCGACGTGCAGGCCCAGGAGGGCTCGAAGCTGTGGGCGCTGGTCGGCGTCGGCGGCGACGAGCTGATGGGCTTCGGGCCCGACCTGGCCGACGGCATCCCGGCGTTCATCATCGGCGGCCCGGCCAAGTCCGGGCGCAGCACGGTGCTGAAGTCGATGGCGCTGACGTACCTCCAGCAGGGCGTGCGCCTCGTCATCGCCGCGCCGCGCCCGTCGCCGATGCGCGATCTGGCGGGCCGCGAGGGCGTGCTCCAGGTCTTCACCGAGGACGACATCGACGAGGACGAGGTGCACGACCTGCTCAAGCAGGCGTCCCCGGACGAGCCGATCGCCGTGCTCGTGGACGACGCGGAGATGCTGACCAACTGCGACGCGGGCGACGAGTTCAAGGCCATCGCGCGCCGCGGGGCGGAGCGCGGCTGGGCGCTGGTGCTCGCGGGCGACGAGGAGGAGGTCGCCTCGGGCTTCTCCGGCTGGCAGGTGGAGGCCAAGAAGGCCCGGCGCGGCGTCGCCCTGTCCCCGCAGGACCCGTCGGCGGGCGACCTCATCGGCATCCGGCTCAACCGCAGTTCGGTCGGCGACCAGGTGCAGCCGGGCAAGGGCCTGCTGCACCTGGGCGACAGCGAGCCGTTCGCGGTGACGACGCCGCTGGCGTGACCGCCGCCACCGCGGCCGGATATGACCCTGCAACCGCGGGGGCGGCGGATTGCGTCTACGGTTGCGAGATACAAACGATGCATGACTGACGTCTCGGGGAGGGCCCTCGCGACGACGAGAAAAACGGGAGGGTAGCTGCCATGGGCAAGGCCGATGTCGATGTTACATATCAGGACATGCGGGATGCCGCCAAGCGGCTCAAGGACGAGCGGCAGGACATCGACCGCAAGCTGGATGACCTGCGCAAGTACATCCAGAGCCTGGTGAGCGACGGCTACGTGACCGGTCGGTCCTCGAAGCAGTTCGACCAGTCCTTCGACGAGTTCACCACCGGCGCGAAGAAGACCATCGAGGGCCTTGAGGGAATGGGCGACTTCCTGAAGTCCGCCGCCGAGGCCTTCGAGAACCTGGACTCCGAGCTGGAGAAGGGCCTCAAGGGCTGACCTTCGCGATTCGGTTCGGTTCGTTTCGCTTGGCCGGGGCGCCGTGGCATCGTTGTTCGGTGCGGCGGCGCCCCGCTTCGTAGGGACTGGGGGTAGGGCTCATGGGAAACGACGGCGACAGGCTGGCGATTCCGCTCAGCGAACTCGACGGCTTCGGCGGGCGGCTGCGCAGCATCAAGAGCCGGATGAACCGCACCAAGGCCACCTTCGAGTCGTACCGCGACGACATCGGGGACAGCGGCGTGGTCGACAAGCTGGAGGACTTCGAGTCGGGCTGGAAGGACGGCCGCGGTGACATCGACGACCAGTTGACGAGCCTGGCGGAGATGTCCGACACGGTGGTGCGCGAGGCCCACAAGGTGGACGTGGACCTGGAGAAGGAGCTGCAGAAGGGCACGAAGAAGGAGGAGAGCCAGGTCGGTGGCGGCAAGCAGTGACCGCCGGATCCGGGCCCTTCCCCCTGTTCCGTGCTTCCCCCTACTCCCCGCTCCCCGTCCCGCCGCCGCCCGTGGGCACGTCGAAGCCGAAGGTGCGGCCGACGTGCGCGAGCCGCATGCAGTAGGAGTCCAGCAGGAAGACGGACGGCGTGGCGATCGTGACGTAGGCGCAGTAGCCGTACGGCGCCGGCACGACGAGCTGGAGCGACGCGAACGGGATCACGGGCCCCGCGGCCCCCGCCTCGCCGGTCGGCAGGGTGAGCGAGCGCAGCGACGCCGACATCACCCCGGGCCCGCCGGGGAGCTTCACCGCCAGCAGCATGTCCTGCTCGCCCTGGAGCCCCTTGCCCAACTCGTAGTCCAGCTCCACCGGTTCCCTCTGCCCGGCGAAGAACTTCTGCTCCTTGGCGCGGTAGATCCCCTCGGCCGCCATGAGCTGGTCGTCGTGGTCGCTGGGCCGGGCGGACACGGCGAGCAGCCCCATGGACAGCCGCTCCTCGCCCGCCACGTCCTCGGTGCCGGCGCACATGGCGGTCAGGACGGTCGTCTCACCGCCCTCCTCCAGCATGGGCAGGAACCGGCGCATCTGCAGCCCGGCGGCGGCCAGTTCCTCCTGGTCCGCCTCGGGCATCAGCCGGCCCAGCGCCTCGTCCCAGCCCGCGAGGGTGTCGGCCTCGGGGAGGCGGACGAACTCGTCCGGCACCCGGTAGCTGAAGGCGTACGGGACCTTGCGGGCGCCCTCTCGTGCCGTCGTCATGCCGCCGTTCCCATCTGCGAGGGGCTGAGCCCGCGGGTGAAGCTGTCGCCGGCCGACGCCAGCATCGCCGGCGGGTCGACCTGCGGCGGCAGCGGGCCGGGCGCGACGACGTCGGGCTCCGGCGGCCGGTAGTCGGCCAGCGCGGAGATCGGCCCGACGACCGGGATGTCGGCGATGTTCCAGTTGCCGTCGGTCCACCGGCCGGGGTTGATGTTGGAGCCGATGGCGAACCCCGCGCCGGCGATGGTGGCGGACCAGTCGACGAGGTTGCCCGCGGCCACGTGCGCCCACCCCTGGCCCGACATGGCGAAGCCGCGCAGGGAGTTGGCCATGCCGCTGGGCAGCCGGGCGAGGTTGCCCCAGTTGCCGGGGCCGATCCGGCCGAGGGTGGCGGCGAGCCCCTCGGTGGCGCGCAGGCTCCGCCCGGCCTGCACCAGCCCGCGGCCGGACTGCGCCAGCCGCGCCCCGGCGACGCTGAGGCCGCCGGCGAACACGCCGGCCGCGTCCCAGGCCAGGGTCTGCCAGGTCATGCCCTCCGCGCCGCCGGCCAGCGCGATGGCGTGCGCCGCGAACGCGCCCACGCCGACGTACAGGCCGATCAGCGCCAGGCCCGCGATGCCGCCGAACGGCATGGCGAACAGGCAGATGATGCCGATGACCATGGCGACGTCGGCCAGGATGTCGCCGATCAGCTTCCAGAAGTTCGGGTCGGTGATCGTGTCCCACGCGGCTTCGAGGAGGTTCCCGAGGTCGTCGAGCCGGCGCTCGAACCAGTTGGGCTCCGGCGGCGCGTCGTCCGCCGCGTTCTTGATCTGCCGCGCGGCCGTCTCGGCGTCGCCGCTGAACTCCGCGTTCAGCGTCCGCGCCCGGCCCCGGATCGCTTCCAGCTCGGCGGTGGCGGTGTCGAGCGAATCGCCCTTGCCCTTCTTGTCCTTCTTGTGTTCTTCCTTCTCCTTGTCCGTCATCCCCTCGGTGTCGCCCGGCAGCCCGTCCAGCGCCCGCTGCGCCGAGCCGACGCGGGCGGCGGCGTCCTCGGCCTCCCGCTCCAGCTTGCGGGCGCGGCTCTGGTAGCCGGTCAGGCTGGTCTCCCACGACGACAGCGCCCGGTGGGCGGCGTTGAGGGAGGTGAGGGCCTTCTCCAGATACGGGGGGATCTCCGAGACGGAGTCGCTGAAGGCGTCGGCCGCCTTGCCGACCCAGATGCCGTCCGTCTCCCCGATCCGCTTGAGCTGGGACTGCGCGGTCCCGCTCTGGCCGGTGACCGCGCCGATCGCGGTGACGAGGCGGCGTACCGTGTCGAGGTCGCCGGGCGCGGGGTCGAAGCCGAGGTTCGTGAAGTCCTCCGGACGCGTCACTTCTTGCCCGCCTTCTGCAGCTCGTCGTGGAGCTTCTTGTCCAGCTTCTCCAGCTCGTCGGCGGCCGTGACGACGAACTTCGAGACGCCCTTCGTGAGCTTGGAGAGCTGGCCGAAGCCGTAGTCCCACGAATCCGCGAAGTCGTCGCACGCCGAGCGCAGCTCGTCGTGGCCGACGAGGCTCGCGTCGGTGTGGGCGATCTTCTTCGAGGACTCCTTCATACGGTCCCCGCTGGACTCAAGGGTCCTGGCCATCGCCATGACGTCGTCGTGGAAGAACCTCAGAAATGACACGAATTCCCCCCGGAGGCCGGAATAGTTACCCAACCGAATGTGCCTGTCGCCGCATGATAGGAAGCGGAATAGGGCATGCACGGTTCCACACGAAGGACGGCGATGTCACTACGGCCGCAACTCCGGACCCAGCTCGGGGCGCTGCTGAAGGCGGGAGAGCAGGGCGCCGAGACGTACACGACGATCAACCCCTGGAACTCGCGGCAGACCTTCGCGGCCTTCGCCTACCTCGCGGAGCAGTACGGATACCGCTACGCGGGCCTCTCGGCGAAGCACGGCACGAGCCGCAGCCACCCCGTGTTCGCCTTCCGCCGCCTCCCGGACGCGGTGGAACGCGCGACCCGCACCCGCGAGCAGTACCCGGACGCGCCCCTGGGCGGCGCCCTCCCGGGCCTGTCGCAGGGCCGCAATCCCGAGCCGCTGCCGGAGGCGCGGCAGGAGGTGGAGCTGCTGCACGCCCGGATCAAGGTGGACCTCTACGGCACGTCGCGCCGCGGCCGCCTGCGGATGCTGGCGGTGGCGGTCCCCCTGGGCGTCCTGCTCGCCCTGGCGGTCAACGGCTCCCTGGACCCGGTGCCGCTGGCGGTGGCGGGCGGGATCTCGGTGGTGTGGTGGCTGTACCTGTGGCTGACGTCGGCGATCATGCAGCGGGGGCAGCGCAGGTACACCGCGATGCTGGAGCGGGCGGGCATCGAGTGGCCGCCGGGGAACACCCCCGGCTGACGCCTCGCGCCGTGCGGGGCGTCAGTCCCGGGTGCGGGTGAAGTCGCCTCTGGCTATGCGGGGGGCCAGGGGGTCGCGGGTCAGGGAGCCGTAGCCCGTGGCCGCCCAGACGCTCGATTCCGCGGGCACCTCGAAGTACGGGACCTCGCGGCCTGCCGCCGTGTCCGTCAGGACCTCCGGGGCGCGGCGTTCGCGGATCGCCCCGGTGCAGGTGTCGCAGGCGGCGACGTGGAGCTGGCGGCGGCTGCCCATCGGCCGC
>NZ_JACBXC010000279.1 GCF_013870535.1 Streptomyces phytophilus
GCCGCGATCGGCGTCCCGGCCGCACTCCCGACGTCACGCTCCCGGCGACGGACCTGACCGCCCGGCCGGCTCCGCTACGCAGCCCCCAAGGTGCTCACCATCCTGGCGGCGAAGGCTTCACCGCGGATCCCCGGGTACGCCCGTGGCGCACCCGTCCGACGGCTCCCGGTCCGCTACGGGCGCAGGCCCTGGAAGAGGACGGTCAGGAGGCGCTCGGCCCGGGTGTCGTCGGGGGTGCGGGTGCGGAGCCAGGAGGCGGCGCCGATGAGGGCGAAGATGTCGTCCGGGGTGGTGTCGGGGCGGAGGGCGCGGGCGGCGTGGGCGCGGGTGGTGAGGGTTTTGCCGGCGGTGGAGAGGCGTTCGCAGGCGGCGTGGAGTTCGGAGCTCTTGTCGTCGAAGCTGCCGAGGAGTTCTTCGGCGAGTCCGCTGTAGACGGCGCCGTGTTCGGCTACGGCGCGCATCCAGCGGGTGAGCTGGTCGAAGGGCGGCGGGGGCGGGGTAGCGGCCAGGAGGGCGTCGCCGAGGGCGAAGAGGGCGTCGTGGCGGTCGCGCAGCAGGGCGCTGAGCAGGGCGCGGCGGTTGGGGAAGTGGGCGTAGAGGGTGCCGATGGCGACGCCGGCGCTGCGGGCGATCTTCTCCAGCGAGGCTTCGGTGCCGTTCTCCTGGAAGGCCCTGTCGGCTTCGGCGAGCAGGCGCCGGCGGTTGCGCTGGGCGTCGGCGCGCGGGCGCCGCGGGCGCGGTGGGCGCTCGGGGGTGGTGTCCGGCATAACTTGAGGGGTCCTCGGGTAAGCGTGGTAGGTTTTCTTGAGACCACCTCAGGTTAACTTGGAGGAGCGGATGATCCTCGTCATGGGCGCCACCGGCACCATCGGCCGGCACCTGGTCCGGATGCTCGACGCGGCCGGCACGCCGTTCCGGGCCCTGGTGCGGGACGAGGACAAGGGCCGCGGCCTCGGGTGCGACTTCGCCGTCGGCGACCTCGACCGGCCGGCCTCCCTCGCCGCCGCCCTCGACGGCGTCGACCGTCTCCTGCTGAACAGCGGCGGCGCGCTGCCCGTGGCCGGGCAGCAGCCGATGGTGCGGCAGCAGACCGCCGCCATCGACGCCGCGCGCGCCGCGGGGGTGGCGCGGATCGTGAAGGTGTCGGCCTGGCGGCCCGCGCCGGAGGCGAAGCTGTCGGTACGCGCGCACTGGGAGATCGAGCAGTACCTGAAGTCCTCCGGCGTCCCCTGGTCGCTGCTGCGGCCCACCGGCTACATGCAGAACTTCTTCACCGGCGAAGGCGGCTTCACGGCCGAGCGGGGGGTCTCCGGCCCGTACGGGCAGGGGCGGGTGGCGTACATCGACGCGTACGACATCGCCGCCTGCGCCGCCGTGCTGCTGACCGGTTCCGGCGGCGCGGGCCTGGCCTACGACATCACCGGGCCCGAGGCGCTGACGCACCGGGAGATCGCCGCGAAGCTGGGCGTTCCGTTCCACGACCAGTCGCCCGCGGAGGCGGGTGCGGAGTTGCGCGCCCGGGGGCTCCCCGGCCGGTTCGTGGACGATCTCCTGTGGCTCTACGCGGACATGGCGTCCGGCGGGGTCTCCGAGGTGACGACGGCGGTACGGGACCTCACCGGGCGCGCGGCCCGTACGTTCGACGAGTTCCTGGCCGGGCAGGCGCGGTGACCACGTCCAGGAGTACTCCGGCTCCGTTGGCTCGAAGCCCGTCCGCCGGTGCGGACGGCGCCGTGGCGCGTGTCGTGCTCCAGGCCCCGCGTAGACCCCGTGGAACACCGGGCCCGCCGGCCTCGCCGGCGTGAAATGCCGAGGCCGCAGGCGGCGGGGCCGCCTAGGCTCCCGCACATGACGACGGACGACACCATCCGGCCGTTCCGGGTCGCCGTCCCGGACGGCGACCTGGAGGATCTGCGGAGCCGCCTCGACCGCACCCGGTGGCCCGACGAGCTGCCCGGGGCCGGCTGGGACTACGGCGTACCGCGGGACTATCTGCGGGAGCTGGTGCACTACTGGCGGCACGAGTACGACTGGCGGGCGGCGGAGGCCCGGCTGAACCGGTGGCCGCAGTTCACGACCGCCATCGACGGGGCGGACGTGCACTTCGCACACATCCGATCGCCCGAGCCCGGGGCCATGCCGCTGATCGTCACGCACGGCTGGCCGGGGTCCATCGTCGAGTTCGAGCGGATCGCCGGGCCGCTCACCGACCCGCGGGCGCACGGCGGCGATCCCGCGGACGCCTTCCACCTGGTGCTGCCGAGCATCCCCGGGTTCGGGTTCTCCGGGCCCACCCGGGAGAAGGGCTGGGAGCACCGGCGCGTCGCCGGGGCGTTCGGGGAGCTGATGCGGCGGCTGGGCTACCGCCGGTACGGGGCGCAGGGAGGTGACTGGGGTGCCGCCGTCTCACGCGAGTTGGGGCGGTTGTACGCCGGGGACGTCGTCGGCGTCCACCTGAACATCATCCCCGGGGCCGGGGCGACGGCCGAGCCGACCGAGGCCGAACTCGCCGCCCACAGCCCCGCGGAGCGCACGCGCACCCTCGCCTCCTGGCAGCGGTTCCGGCACTGGAGCCGCGAAAAGCAGGGCTACGCGGACATCCAGTCCACCCGTCCGCAGACCCTCGCCTACGCGCTCACCGACTCACCGGTCGGCCAGCTCGCCTGGATCGCGGAGAAGTTCAAGGAGTGGACGGACTCGGTCGACCGGCCCGAGGACGCCGTCGACCGCGACCACCTCCTGACCAACGTGATGCTCTACTGGCTCACCGGCACCGCAGGCTCCGCCGCGCGCATCTACTACGAGCGCGCCCACGCCGCCTACCGGGGCCGGCCGCCGGAGCGCTCGACCACCCCCACCGCGTTCGCCGCCTTCCCGCAGGAGAACTTCGTCGTCCTGCGGCACCTCGCCGAACGTACGGAGAACATCGTCCGCTGGACGGAGTTCGACCGCGGCGGCCACTTCGCCGCGATGGAAGTGCCGGACCTCCTCGTCGGCGACATCCGCGCCTTCTTCCGCGACCTCAAAGAGGCAGCCTGAGACCTCAGCCGCCGCCCGGCCGGCGGCCGATCCGCATGCCCGGACGGCGGCGGTGCACCGTGACGTAGGCCAGGCCCTCCGGGCCCGCCGCGAGGCTGCGGACGGAGCCGTGGGGCAGCCACACGAGTGCGCCTTCGGCCAGGGGCAGGGGGCCGTCGGGGGTGTCCATCACGCCGGTGCCGGTGACGACGAGGAGCAGGACGTCGAGGTCGGGCTCGGCGTGGGTGTCGACGCGCGCGTCCGCGGGCAGGCGGACCAGGTTGGCGTCGAGCTGGCGGCCGGGCTCGGCCAGTTTCCACAGGACGCCGGAGGGTGCGGGGGGATCGCCCGCGAGGGCCCGTACGTCGCACAGCACGCGGGCGGCGGCGCCCGCGTCGGGCTGCGGGGGCCCGGTCGGAGAAGCCATCACCCGAGCCTAGCCCGCGCCCGCCCCGTCTCCTTGCGCCCCACCGTCGTAAACCAGCAGGCCGTCCTCGCGCAGCCGCGCCCCCGGTGTCACCCGGTGCGGCGTGAGCCGGCCGTCGTGGGCCAGGTGGAGGACCGGCGTGCCGTGGGCGAGGACGGCGGCGTCGGCGATGAGGCGGCGGTGGCAGCGCCACCACAGCGACTCGGCGCACATCACCGCGGTACGGGCCGTCGCCGCCTCACGCAGGAGGTCGGCCAGCGCCGCGGTGAAGCGCGGGTCGCGGGTGTAGCCGGCGTAGCCGCGGAAGGAGGCGTTCTCCCAGTACGTGTCCGGGGAGTCCGGCGCCGCCCTGCGGAAGCCGCCGAGGCGGGGCTCCCAGCGGTACGCGATGCCCGTACGCGGCAGCCACCGCGCCAGCGCATCACGGGCCACGTCAGGGTTGCGGCGGCTGCCGGGCGCGGTCCGCACGTCGACGACCGACCGCACGTCAGCACCGCGCAGCAACCCGGCGAGCCGACCCCGGCCGACCGTACCGTGGCCGACGGTCAGCAGCGGCACGGGACCACCGGCGTCGCCGGGCACACCCGTCACGTACGAGCGACGACCGCGGGCAGCACCGCCGAGTCCCCGACCGCGTCGGGAACACACCGCGCCGCCGGACCGCCGATCAGGCCCCCCGTCCGACCGCCGCCGACCAGCCACCCGCACCCGCGCAGCACCAGCAGCACACGGACCCGCGCACCGAGACAGAGCTTCTGCATCCCCCAGTCTTCAGCAATCCGCCCCCCACCGCCCGGCGGGCGGGGTCAGTCGCGTTTGCAGATTCGGTCCAGGAGGTTCGCCGTTGCGCGCTGGATCACCCTGTTCACGTGGTCCGGCCGGTCCAGGGCCGGGGACCAGGCGAACGTGCCCGCCGCGAACACCAGTCCGCCCGCCGGGGTCTCGTACAGCGACGTCTCCTGGTAGCGGCGGATCCCGCGCCAGTCCGGGTACGGCGAGTGGGCCAGGAGTTTGCGTTCGGTGTGCTTCGGCTGCGGGGCGCGGGGGAAGTAGCGGTCCGCTTCGCCCGCGACCAGGCCCGGGAGTTCGTCGCCCTCCAGGGCGCCCGTCGCCTCCCACAGCCAGTGGTCCGCGTTCCGTACGACCAGCGGGCGCGGCTCCGGCACCCGGCCCACGTACTGCACGCCCAGCAACTCCTGCTCCTGCGCGCCCTGTTCGCGCCAGAGCGCCGGGCGGCCGGGGCCCTGGCGCTTGGTGCAGTGCAGCAGCCGGTCGGGCTCGCCGGATGCGGAGGGGGCGAGGGAGACCTGCCAGTACATGGTGTTGGCGGAGAGGAACACCAGCGACGTGCCCGCGTCGCGGGCGCGCTCGGCGGCCCGGCGCATGGGCACCGACCAGTACTCGTCGTGGCCGGGGAAGACGATGCCGCGGTAGCGCGTCGGGTCGACGCGCCCTGCGTGCAGGTCGCGGGCGTCGGCGTACGCCAGGTCGTAGCCGTAGCGCTCCGCCCAGCGGATGAAGTCGTAGGCGTGGCCGGCGTGCAGGGGCAGGCCGGCGCCCGCGTAGGGGCGGTCGAAGGAGACCGTGGTGGCCGCCTCCGGCTCGCCGAGGAGGGAGCCCTCGTCGTCCCAGGCGTGGTAGAGGCTGGCGCCGGTGCGGCCGTCCTCGGGGTAGAGGTTGTACGCCTGCCACGTGACGTCCGGCAGCAGCAGGAGCAGGTCGGCGGGCTCGGTGGAGCGGACGGTGAACGGCGCGTGGGAGCGGTGGCCGTCCGCGGTGGTGAGCACCGCGACGTACGCGCCCGGGGAGAAGTACGACGGGATCTGCAGCCGCCAGGAGAGCCACCAGTGGTGGCAGGAGACCGTGCGCCCGGCGGCCAGCGGCACGGGCTGCACGATGCCGGCGAGCCGCGGGCTGCTCGTCACCTTCGCGGCGCCGTCGCCGGCGTAGTGGCCGATGCGGTAGATGTCGACGCCGAATTCCTGCGGCGGGTCGACGGAGATGCGGAAGTCGACGGACTCGCCGGGCTCGGCGCACGAGGGCGCGGCGAAGCCCTTGATCTGCTGGAGTACGTCGTTCGCGAGGTGGACCCCGCCGTCGCCGGTGGTGGCGGCGTCGACGTACCAGGGGACGAGGCGGCCGTCCTCGAAGGACTCCTCGCCCGCGTGCAGCCACGGCAGCGGGCCCGCCGCGAACGGGTCGGAGACGGCGTGCGCGAGCGCCCCGGACTCCCACCGCCGGATGCTGTCGTGAACCACGGGCCGATTCCCTCCCTCGCCCCCGCGTGGGTCGGCGAGTCCAGGACATCACATAACGCGAACGGCCCCTCACGGAACGCCGACATTCGTTCGACATGACGCCCGTACGAGGGGGACGGTTCCCGAACGCGTCCGTCAGACCAGCAGAACCGGCTTCTCGGGGCGTACGCCGGCGGCCGTCAGCCAGGTGCGCAACTGGGTGTCGTCGCGGGTCTCGACCAGCGTCCTGACCGCCGCCGCCGGGC
>NZ_JACBXC010000028.1 GCF_013870535.1 Streptomyces phytophilus
GCCCGGAGCTGTGGCCGCGGGACGCCGCGGAGGGGGCCGACGGCTGACCGGAGCCCGTCGCAGAGCCCGTCCCGCAGCCCGTCACAGAGTCCGTGTCAGAGTCCGTCGTGGTCGTGCCAGTGCTCCTGCCAGCGCCAGTCGATGGGCTGGTCGGCACGCTGGTAGCGGATGTCGGTCGACAGCCGGTACGTGTCCGCGGTGTTGTCCAGCGAGGCGTGCACCATGTGCGCCGAGTGGACCACCATGTCGCCGGCCGCGTAGTCCGCGACGAGCCACCGCGCGTCGTACTCCTCCGCCAGCGCCGGCAGGTCGGCCGTGAGCGAGGCGGCGGGGCGCTTGAGCGTGCCCGCCGCCTCCTCCGCGAGGACCCGCACGTGGCTGGCCTCCAGGTACACCAGGCCGCCCAGTTCCACCGGGCAGTCGCCGAGCGGGATCCACGAGCTGAGCACCCGGTCCGTACCCCCGCGGAGGTACACCAGGTCGTAGTGCGCCTGCGTAGCCGTGCCGACGCCGGCCTCGCCCGGCCGGGTGTGGCGCAGGATCTTGCGCCGGTGCAGGAACGTCTCGCCGCCGAGGAACCAGGCGTACCAGTCCCGCACCGCGGGCTGCGCGCAGAACTCCGCGTACTCCGGCCCCGGCACGACCCGCCCGAAGAGCGCGGCGCGCTGCTCGCCGCGGGGCCGCTCGGGGTCGACGTGCGCGAAGTAGTGGCGGCGGAAGTCCCGTACGCCGTCGGGGTCGAGCGCCCCGCGCAGCCACAGGTACCCCTCCCGCCGCAGCCGCTCCCACAGCGCCTCGCGGTCCGCGCGCTCGGCGTCGGGCACGGGGCGCAGCTCACCGAGGCGGCGGGGGGACTCGTCGAGGACGTAGCCGTTGGAGGTGACCATGGCCCCAGGATGACCGCGGGGGGCCGTCCGGGGCCAGAGGCCGTCGCCCGTTCCGCCGGGCGCGTACGGGAGTCAGGAGCGGTCGTCCACGACTTCCAGGTTCACGAACCTGGGCTCGGTGCTGCACAGCTCGCGGAAGCGCTCCGCGGTGCGTTTGGTTTCCGGCAGGTCGTTGTTGACCATCGCCTGCTCGTACGACGGGAATTCGACGATGTCCACGTAATGCCGGCTGTCGCCCCGGTCCTGCGTGTGGATTTCCCGCGACATCGTGCGCTTGCCCTCCGTCGCGCGCATCCAGTCGTCCATGGCGCGGTCCATTTCCTCGCCGCGCTCGGTCTCGTACTCGATGAGCTGCACGAACGTCATCGTCCTCAGCTTCCCTTCGCGTACTCGGTCGCCATGGCGCCGGCGAAGTCGTAGAGGATGACCTGTTCGTCGCCCACGACCCAGGCGTCGTGCCCCGGCGGGCAGACGAAAGCGTCGCCGGCCTGCACCTCGGACTCCTGGCCGCTGTCCATGAGGATGTGCATGCGGCCCTGAACGACGTATCCGTTGTGGTGCACCATGCAGGTGTCGGTACCCGCCAGGGGTTTCACCGACTCCGACCAGCGCCAGCCCGGGTCGAAAGTGGCGACCGCGAAATCCAGGCCGGTCATGTGCACCGCTTCGAGGTGACCGCGCGGGAAGTCGCGTCGTTCGTCCGGCTTCTCGATGGTCTTTACTTCCAGCATCGCGATACCTCCCTCCTTCACCCTTCCAGTGTGCGCTTCACGCGGGGAGGGCGGCAAAAGAGGAGGGAGGTACGCGGGCGGCGCGCCTATACGCCGGAGTAGGAGTGCAGGCCGTCGACGAACATGTTGACGCCGTAGTAATTGAAGAGGAAGCACAGGAACGCGACGATCGCCAGGTACGCGGCCTTGCGGCCCTTCCACCCGGCCGTGGCGCGGGCGTGCAGGTAGCAGGCGTACGCGACCCAGGTGATGAACGACCAGACCTCCTTGGGGTCCCAGCCCCAGTAGCGGCCCCAGGCACTCTCCGCCCAGATCGCGCCCGCCACGATGGTGAAGGTCCAGAACGGGAAGACCGCCGCGTTCACCCGGTACGCGAACTTGTCCAGCGACGACGCCGCCGGCAGCCGGCTCAGCACCGAGTGCGCGAACGAACCGGGCTGCTGGCCCTTCGGGTCCGCGAGCTTCGCCTCGTAGCGGTCGCGGAAGAGGTAGAGGATCGTCGAGACCGCGCCGAGGTAGAACAGCGCCCCGCAGGCGATGGCGAGCGAGACGTGGATCCACAGCCAGTACGAGTCGAGCGCGGGCACCAGCTGGTCGCTGTCGGTGTAGAGCACCGACACCGCCAGGCCCAGGTCGAGCAGGACCGTCGTGACCAGCGGCAGGCCCATCCAGCGGATGTTCTTGCGGGCCGCCAGGAAGCCGAGGTACGCGGCCACCGCGACCATGGAGAAGGTCGTGGAGAACTCGTACATGTTGCCCCACGGCGCCCGCTGCACCGACAGGGCGCGCGTCAGCACCCCGGCCGCGTGCAGCGCGAAGGCCAGCACCGTGAGGGAGACGGCGATGCGGCCGTACATGTCGCCCTGCTCGTCGCCGCCCGCGGCGCCCGGCCCGTCGGGTACGTCCGCGCTGCCGGAGGCGGCCCGGGTGACGACCTTCGGGCGCTCCAGCACGGCGGTGCCGCCGCCGCGCTTCTTGACCGTGACGGACACGGCGGGCGCGTCCGCGCCGGTCGCCTGCCGCGGGGTGAGCGCGGCGGCGGTCGTGGCCACCCGGCTACGGCTGCCGAAGACCCACTCCCCGACATGCGCGAAGAAGGCGAGGGCGTAGACGGCCATCGCCGAGTAGATGAGGACGTTGCTGATGTCCGCAAGGTTCTGGTCGGTCGCGGCAGCGATGTTCACGCGCGCGCTCCTTCATCGGGCTTGGCTTCGGGCCCTTCGGGCTCGTCGGGTTCGTCGGACTCGGACTCTGCTGACGTGGCTTCCGTGCCTGCCGCGGCTTTCGGGGCTTCGGCGGCTTCGGACTCTACGGACTTCGTACGGGCCGCCGCGGACCCACCCCCGGCCGCGCCGGACTTGTCCCCGGAGCGGTCGGCGCCCCCGGTGTCGGCGTCGTCGGCGTCGGTGTCGGCGCCCCCGGCGTCCGTGTCGCTGTCGGCGTCGTCGGCCACCGCCGGCGGCCCGTCCGTCTGCAGCGCCACCGCCAGGTCCGCCAGCTCCTCCGGCAGCCGGGCGCTCTCGCTGCGCCCCAGCCCCGCCATCTCCACGACGGTGCGGCCGTCCGCCCCCGCCGACGTACGCAGCCACACGCGCCGGCGCTGGATGAACAGCGACCCGGCGAGGCCGACGATCGCGAAGATGGACCCGCCCAGCGCCCAGTAGTTGCCGGGCTGCTGGGAGACCTGGAAGCTGGCCCAGCGCTCCAGCCGCTCGAACTTCAGCGACCCCGCCCCGTTCGGCAGCGTGAACGTGTCACCGGGCCGCAGCGCCTTCTTCAGCGGCTCGCCCTTCTTGTCCTTGAACTGCGTCAGCCGCTCGGTGTCGAGCTGGTACACGTTCTGCGGCACGCCGGCATTCAAGCCGAGGTCGCCGCGGTAGGCGTTGAGGAACAGCGCCGGATACTCGGGCCCCGGGAACTGCGAGACCATGCCCTCCTTGCTGTACCCGCCGAAGGTCGGGGTGAAGAAGCCCTGGAAGGCGATCTGCGTCTTCTTGCCGTTCTCGTCCCGGTAGGCGGGGACCTTGATCGCGCCGGTGGACGTGTGGTTGCCGTCCTGCGGCAGGAACGCGACCGGGCCCTTGAAGGCCACGTCGCCCTGGCCGTCGCGGACCGTGACGACGGGCGCGTAGCCGTGGCCGATGAGGAAGATCTTGGTGTCGTCGATCTGGAGCGGGTGGTTGACCTCGACGCGGGACTTGTGCTGCTCGCCCGCCGCGCCCTTCCACCAGGTCAGATCGGCGTAGAACTCGCGCGCCGTGCCGCGCTGCGGCCCGTCCTTCTCGAACGTCGCCGTGAAGTCGTTCAGCGTGAAGCCGAACGAGTCGAGGTCGGCGCCGAACGTGGAGTCCTGGAAGTCGTCGTACTGCGTGAGGGTGTTGGCGAAGCCGTCGCCCTCGACGATCAGCTTGCCGCCCTCGACGCGGAAGAGGTTCCCGGCCGCGAAGGCGACGAGGAGGACGAAGAGCGCGATGTGGAACAGCAGGTTGCCGGCCTCGCGCAGGTAGCCCTTCTCGGCGGAGATCGCGCCCTCGTCGCCGTCCGGGGCCGCGGCGAAGCGGAACCGGCGGCGCCGGAAGATCCGCTCCGCGGCCTCGCGCACCTCGGCCGCGTCGGCCCCGGTCTCCCAGGTGGTGTACGCGGGCAGCCGGGTCAGGTTGCGCGGGGCGCGCGGCGGGCGGGCGCGGAGCTGGCCGACGAACTGCCAGGAGCGCGGGATGATGCAGCCGGCGAGCGAGACGAACAGCAGGATGTAGATCGCCGAGAACCACACCGAGCTGTAGACGTCGAAGAGCTGGAGCTTGTCGTAGAGCGGCGCCAGCGTCCCGTGCCGCTCGCGGAACTGCGTGACGGCGATCTCGTCGACCGAGTTCTGCGGGATGAGCGAGCCCGGAATGGCGCCGAGCGACAGCAGGAACAGCAGTATCAGCGCCACCCGCATCGACGTGAGCTGCCGCCAGAACCAGCGCGCCCAGGCCACCAGCTCGCGGCCGAACGAGCCGCCCTGCGGCAGCGGGCTCTGCGGCGAGTCGTCGACCGGGGCCGTGGACAACTGGGACGCGGCGGCGGTCAGCTCGCGCTCGTCGGTCGTGGTCATGGCTCAGATCCCCACAGTGAAGTTCGACGTCCAGACCTGCATCTCGTTGATGATGCGGTCCCAGGCGCCCGTGAGTAGCAGGATGCCGGTCACGACGAGCATGCCGCCGCCGATTCGCATGACCCACACATAGTGCCGCTTGACCCAGGCGAACGCCCCGAGCGCACGCCGGAAGGCGACGGCGGCGACGATGAACGGCAGCCCCAGGCCCAGGCAGTACGCCACCGTCAGCAGCGCGCCGCGGCCGGCGCTGGCCTCCTGCGTGGACAGCGCGAGCACCGACATCAGCGTCGGCCCGATGCACGGCGTCCAGCCGATGCCGAAGACCATGCCGAGCATCGGCGCCCCGGCGAGCCCCACCGCGGGCCGCTTGTGGAGCCGGAACTCCCGCTGCGTGAACCCCCCGAGGGTGCGGCCCAGTATCCCCATGAACGTCAGCCCGAGCAGTATCGTCAGGCCGCCGACCACCTTGGAGATCGTCTCCCGGTGCTCCAGCAGGTTGTTGCCGACGCTGCCGAAGAACGCGCCCGTCGAGACGAAGACCGCGGTGAAGCCGAGGACGAAGAGCCCGGCGCCCGCGGCCATCCGGCCGCGGCGGGCGTTCTCCAGGTCGGCGCCGCCGACCCCGGTGACGTAGCTGAGGTAGCCGGGGACGAGCGGCAGCACGCACGGGGAGAAGAAGGACACCAGGCCGCCGAGCAGCGCGACCGGCAGGGCCAGCAGCAGGGCCCCGGTCATCACTGTCTGGTTCGGCTCCATGGTGTTACGTCACTTCTCCTCGATGACCGGTTCGAGCGCCTTGCTCAGCTCCTCCTCGGAGAGCGGCTTGAGGGCCCGTACGGCGATCTTCCCCTCCCGGTCGAGGATGAGCGTGGAGGGGATGGCCTGCGGCGACAGGCTGTTCTTCGGGAACTTCAGGATCAGCTTGCCGGACGGGTCGTACAGGCTCGGGTACTCGATGCCGTGGTTGCGGTCGAACGCCTGGGCATTGGCCACGTCGAGGTCGCGGGTGTTGATGCCGACGAACTGCACGCCGCGGTCGGCGGTGTCCTCGGAGACCTTGCGCAGGTTCGGTGCCTCGGCGATGCAGGGGGCGCACCAGGAGCCCCACACGTTGAGGACGACGACCTTGCCCCGGTAGTCGGAGAGCGCGAGCTGCTCGCCGTCGGTGGTCTCGCCCGAGATGTCCGGTGCGGCGAGCCGTTCGCTCGCCTTGACCACGGTGAGCTGGCCGGTGCCGCTGACGAACTGGGTGTTGCCACCGGACGACGTCGCGTCCTCGCCGCACGCGGTCAGCGCCAGCGCGCCGGCGACGGCCGCGGCGGCGGCCGCGAGGGTCCGGCGGTGGAGCCTCCTCGCAGAAATCATGTGAAAAGTTTCGCATGGCCCGGAGGGGGATCTTCTCCACCCCCCTTTAGCGCCGCGCGGCGGTGGAGAGGGGCTGTTCAGGGTGCTGCTCCGGGTGTGCGTACGGGGCCGGGCCCGGCCCTTCGCGCGCTACGCCCGGGGGGCGTTGGCGGCCGGTCCGCGGATGGCGCCGCGGCCGAACCTGCGCTGCGCCCCGGCGAGCAGGTGCGGCGGCACCAGGTCGCGGGCGGGCTCGCTGTAGCCGACGGAGACGATGTCGTCGCCGGCGAACGTGAACGACGTCAGCGACGCCAGCGTGCACTGCCGCGACCGCGGGTCGTGCCACAGCCGCCGCCCCTCGGCGAAGCTGCGCAGGATCCAGATGGGCAGCTGGTGGCTGACGCAGACGGCCTCGTGGCCGCGGGCGGCCTCCCGCGCGGACTGCACGGCGCCCATCATCCGTACGACCTGCTCGATGTACGGCTCGCCCCAGGAGGGGCGGAGGGGGTTGGTGAAGTACTTCCAGTTCGCCGGCTTGCGCAGCGCGCCGTCGCCGACGCCGAACGCCTTGCCCTCGAAGACGTTGGCCGCCTCGATGAGCCGGGCGTCGGTGGCGACCTCCAGGCCGTGCGCCTTCGCGACGGGCGCGGCGGTCTCCTGCGCGCGCTCCAGCGGGGAGGCGACGACGTGCCGTACGTCGCGCGTGGCGAGGTGCTCCGCCACGCGCTCGGCCATCCGCCGGCCCAGGTCGGAGAGGTGGTAGCCGGGGTTGCGGCCGTAGAGGACACCGTCCGGGTTGTGGACCTCACCATGGCGTACCACGTGCACGACGGTGAGATTCTCTTCATCTTTACCGCGCATGTCAGCCATTTTGGACGCCTTGCTCTCCGCCCGCCGACCCGCCCCCGGCTTCGGCCGCGGCGCGTGCGGCGACGGGCAGCGCGGCGGCGATCCGCTCCACCGCACCCTCGTCCAGGGCCGTGGAGACGAACCAGCACTCGAAGGCGGACGGCGGCAGGTACACGCCCTCGGCGAGCATGGCGTGGAAGAAGGCCGTGAACTGCTCCGTACGCTGCGCCTTCGCGCCCTCGTAGTCGGTGACGGGGGAGCCGGAGTCGGTGAAGAAGACGGAGAACATGTTGCTCGCCGCCTGCACCCGGTGCGCCACCCCCTCCTTGGCCAGCGCCTCCGTGACGAGCTGCCGGAGCCGCGCCGAGACGGCATCCAGGCGCGCGTACGCCGCGTCGTCCAGGAGCCGCAGCTGCGCGAGCCCGGCGGCGGTGGCGACGGGGTTACCGGAGAGCGTGCCCGCCTGGTACACCGGCCCCGCGGGCGCGAGCCGCTCCATGACGTCCGCCCGGCCGCCGAACGCGGCGGCGGGGAAGCCGCCGCCCATGACCTTGCCGAAGGTCATCAGGTCCGGCGTCACACCGTCGACGCCGTACCAGCCGGCCCTGGAGGTACGGAAGCCGGTCATCACCTCGTCGGACACGTACAGCGCGCCGTACTCGGCGCACAGGTCCTTCAGACCCTGGTTGAAACCGGGCAGCGGCGGCACCGCACCCATGTTCCCCGGGGACGCCTCGGTGATCACGCAGGCGATGTCGCCGGGGTGCTCTTCGAACGCCGCGCGGACGGCTGCCAAATCGTTATACGGCAGCACGAGCGTCTCGCCGGCCTGCGCGCCGGTGACCCCGGGCGTGTCCGGCAGCCCCAGGGTGGCCACCCCGGAGCCGGCCGCGGCGAGCAGCGCGTCGACGTGCCCGTGGTAGCAGCCGGCGAACTTCACGACCTTCGCCCGCCCCGTGAACCCCCGCGCCAGCCGGATCGCCGACATCGTCGCCTCGGTGCCGGAGGAGACGAGTCGTACCTGCTCAGCGGGGGTGACACGGGACGCGATCTCCTCCGCGAGCGCCACCTCACCGGCCCCCGGAGTACCGAACGACGTCCCACGCGCCACGGCCTCCTGCACCGCGGCGGTCACCTCCGGGTGCGCGTGGCCGAGGATCATCGGTCCCCACGAACAGACGAGGTCGACGTACTCGCGGCCGTCGGCATCCGTCAGGTACGGACCCTTCCCCGACACCATGAACCGGGGCGTACCGCCCACGGCACGGAACGCACGCACCGGAGAGTTCACGCCGCCGGGCGTCACGGCGGCCGCACGGTCGAAGAGCTTCTGCGAGACTGGAGCCTGGTACGGATAAGTCACGCAAGCCATGGTCTCAGAGTCGCAAGGCGACCCGCGTCGGGGTGTTTCGCGGGCCCGCTGCTGGGGAGGTAGCTGAGACGATGATCGGGTTGCGCGGCGGGGGCAGTGCACATCTGAGAGCAGTCGGGTGGAGATATGCATCGCGGTGGCGAACTGGGCGAGGGGACCGATGACCGAGGGCCCCGGCGCGCCAGGTCGGGACGCCATCGCCGGGTGAACCACGGCGGCGAGGGCGTGAACAAGAACGACGGCCGGTCGGGCGGCGTGACGTACAAGTACTTCGGCGCGCCCGACGGCGCGACGGCGGCCCGCGTGCCGATCTCCATGCGCCCGGAGGAACTCGGCGGCGACGAACTCGGCCAGGGCGGCCTCTTCGCCAAGGTGAAGCCCGAGACGATGTCCGCCATGGTGCTCACCGGCATCGAGGGCATACCGCTCCACAAGGTCCCGCCCCTCGAACTCGTCGTCCTCCACCCCGACTACGCGGTGGTCCGCCTCCCCATGACGGTCGTCGACCCCCTCCGCGGCATCGGCGAGGAAGAAGTCGGCGCCGCCGCCTTCATCTGGTCCACGGTCCCCGACCGCGGCGGCCCCCGCGACGCCTTCGACGTCTACCGGATGCTCCACGAATGGCAGGAGTTCGCCGACCGCCTCCACGAGGCCGGCCACCAGCCGTACTGTCTGGTCTGGCCCTGACCTGCGACTTTACGGTGTCGTGAAACCGATCGTACGAGGCAGCTCGGAGAGCCTGCCGGGGCGGTGATCAGGCCGCCAGGGTGCATTGAGGGCACATGCCGGAGTGATCTTCGGGGGATGTGCCCTCTGCCGCGTCGGCCTCGCCCTTGCCGGCGCCGTCGCCCAAGACGGCGTCGATCGCTTGCCGGGTACGGGCCTCGCTCTGCGGCATGAGGTGGGTGTAGGTCCGCAGCGCGAAGCCGGGGTCGGAGTGCCGCGCTCGCGGGGAGGGATGACCTCGGCGGCGACGAGCGCACGTTTCCAGTTGCCCTGGTTGAAGACGCTCGGGTTGTAGGCGTTGCCCTTGGCATCCGTGACGATCAACCGGTGGGTCTGCGGCTCACCGTCGGGCGTGGCCCAGGGCAGGGCGACGTCGGTTGCGGGGAACTTCTTCAGGCACCGTTTCAGCACCTTGGCCGGTTCGCCGGGCAGGGGCCACGGAGCGAATCCGATCGCCCTTCGGCAGAGCAAAGACCTTCTTGCGGTCGGGGAGAGCGGAGATCACTGCCTGGACCCGGTCGAGCGACCACGGAGTCACAGGCTTCTTGTCGTGCTTGGGCAGCTTCACGGCACTGGACCGGCACGGGTTCCGAGCCAGGAGACCGTCCTCGACGGCCGCGTCCAGCATGCCCACCAGGACGTCGTGGACACAGCCGATGCTGGACGCCTCTAGCCCGGCGGCCTGCACCTTCTTGATCCAGCCCTGGATACTCGACGGCCGGGTCAGGTTGCGGACCTCGTGCCCGCCGAGGTGCGGAACGACGTGGTTCCGGATTTCCCGCTCGTACCGCTCGTACGTCGTCGGCCCCGCTGTTACGGCCGCGAGCCACTGCTCGGCGTACTTGGCGAGCGTGATCTTCCCGGCCGAGGGGGTGACGTAGACGCAGCGCTGCAAGTCGTTCTCGACCTCAGCGGCACGGGCGTCGGCCTTGGCCTTGATCTCGTAGTTCTCTTTGCGCTGGGCACCGTTGAGGTCGCGGTAGCGGACCTGCCAGCGCTTGCCGCTGCTGCCCTTGGCCCTCGCGGCCCGCGGCCCGTCGTAGGTACCGCCGCTGCGGTGGTGTGTCGACCCGTCCGCCAACTCGTTGGCCGGACCGACCCGAGTCACCGGCGCCGGGGCGTGGTGTTGGGGGTCAGGTGTTGTGGGGGGTGAAGAGCATGACCCAGTGGTCGTTCTCGGGGTCGTGGAGCATTTCGCTGTCGAAGGTGAGCGGGCCCTTTGCCGGGTGGTTGACGTGTTTCATCGCGGAACTCCAGGTCCCGATCTCCCCCTTCTGCCAGTGGCGGTCGAACTCGGGGTTGCGTGTCGAGAGTTCGCGGAACAGGTTGCGGAGATACTCGTCTTCCGGATAGTGGCTGAGTGCTTTGCGGAGTTCGGCGGTGGCCACCCGGGCTAGTTGTTCTGCCCCTTCGTTCCCGAGTACTTTGTCGATTCCCGTCGCGGTGAAGGCCCGGTAGGCGATGTTGCGGCCGTAGGGTCCGTCGTCGAAGAGGGGCCCGAACAGGTCCGCGGCGGCGGTGTTGAAAGCGAGCATGTCGAGCCGGCCGTCGTGGATGGTGACCGGCATGACGTCGTTCAGGCCGTCGAGTAGCTGCTGGAGGCCGGGGCGGATCTCGGTGGCGGGTGCCCGTGATGGCGGGGGGCGCTCGCGGGCGAGGCGAAAGAGGTGGTCTCGTTCGGCGTTCGAGAGCCGGAACGCTCGGGCCAGTGCGGTGAGGATCTCCCGCGACGGGCGGGCGGCGCGGCCCTGTTCGAGGCGGGTGTAGTACTCGACCGAGATGCCCGCGATGTCGGCGAGTTCCTGACGTCGCAGACCCGGGACACGCCGGTGGGACAGAGGGGAGGCTCCGGGCCGGTCCCGGGGCACCATCTGGGAGCGGTGGTGACGTAGGTACTCGCCCAGACCTGACCGCTCATCTCCCCGCATGGATTCATTGTCCCTCCCCGTGCGGCGAGCTTCCGGTCGGAGAGTGGCCCTGTGGGTACCAGGCTCGAAGCGATCTCCCTGACCGTCGGAGGCTGCGTCAGGGTCGTTGGTGACGCAGAACGCGGACGTCGACGCGGGTCGACGCCACCGCCAGCACCCCCGCCCCAAGCCCAGGAGACTCCCCCGTGACCGCAGCCAACCGATCTCTGATCATGACCGGCGCCACCCGAGGGATCGGACTGGAGGCCGCACGGGACGTGCTCAGCCGCCGCCCCGACACCCACCTGGTCGTTCTCGGACGGGCCCCCTCCGCAGCCGAGATACTGCCGGGCCTGCGGGAGATCTCCCCACACGTCTCACACGTCGACATCGATCTGGCGAGCAAGGCCGGCGTCGCCGCCGCCGGCGCGCGCCTGGAAGACCTCCTCGACTCCGGCGCCCTGCCTCCGCTGTGGGGCCTGGTCTTCAACGCGGGTGTGCACCTCTCCAACGCATTGGAGGCCACGGTCGACGGTTACGAGCGGACCTTCGCCGTGAACGTCATGTCCACCCACCAGCTCCTGCGGCAACTCCACCCCCACCTTCACCCACCGGCCCGCATCGTCGTCACGGTCAGCGACGCCCACTTCGGCGACCTCCGACACACCGGAGGAACCATGCCCTCGCCCCGGTGGGCCATCCCGGACATCTCCCGACCCGGAGCGTTCAACCGCTCCGGGAACGTCCGAGCCGGCCGCCGTGCCTACGTGACCAGCAAACTCGGCGGCATATACCTGGTCCACGAGTGGTCCCGCCGCCTGCCCGAAGGCGTCGACATCATCGCCTACAACCCCAGCCTCGTCATCGGAACCGGACTCGCCCGAGAAACCGGCGGCGCGTTCCCCTTCCTGATGAGGAGAATCGTCCCGATACTGGCGGCCACGCCCCTGGTAGACACACCCGCCCCCGCGGGCAAGAAACTCGCCGACGTCATCCTCGGCGCCACCCCCGCCCCGACCGGCGCCTACGTCCACCGAACCAAAGTCATGCCGTCTTCCACCGAGTCCTACAACCCCGACCGCGAACACGCCCTCTGGAACTGGCTGGAGCAAGTCCCACGGGAACAGACCCCACGAACAACCAACTGACAAGCCGACAAGGGGGCTACTGGTGCGCTCTCGTATTCAGCTGTCGCCGGTTCCCCGCGGAACCCAGCCCGCTGGTGACCTGGTGTGACCCCCTGGGGCGTATCGGCTCCAGGTTCCGCCGGTCTCGTTGCGGAGTCGGCTGGTGGTTTTGTCGTGGTAGCCGAGAGCGTCCGCTACGACGGGGGCTGCCAGTTCGAGTAACTGCTGGCGGAGGGAAGAACCGCGGGCAGCAGCCGCTGGGATCCCGATCGGACTCGAAGAAGTTCGGGCCCTGGTCCAGCAACTTCATGACCGAGTACTACGCCCGCTACGGCGACAACGGCGTGATGATCTACTGGCACGTCGGGAAGAAGAACGTCTGCATCTACTCCCAGCTCAAGAGCTGTTCCTCCTGCTGCGGCACTGCATGACGCCGAGATCGAGTCGAACTACGTCGACACCCACGGCGCCAGTGTGGTCGGGTTTGCGTTCTGCGAGCTGCTGAACTTCCGCCTGTACCGCCTCGGCGACGACCCGCCCGGCTGGTCGGCCCTCGGCGCCTCGCTGACCCGGCCCGTCAAGTGGGACCTGATCGCCCAGCAGTACGACCAGATGGTCAAGTACGCCACCGCGCTGCACCTGCTCCAGTCCGCTCTGGTGCACGTCAACACGCTGCCGCTCCAGCAGGTACTGGCCGAGCCGAAGTGGGCAACGAGGCTCACCGACGAGGTCCGGCGCGGCCTGACCGCGCTGTTCTGGTCCAACGTCAACCCGTACGGCACCTTCCGCCTGCAGATGGACACCCGACTCGATCTCGCCGGGCCCGCTTCCGTGCCGCGCCCCCATACGCCGCCGGCCGGCGCCACCCGCGCTACGTGGTGAGGTCGAGGAAGGCGGCGACGGGGCGGCCCTGGCGGTGGGCGGCCAGCGCTGAGCACAGTGTCGATCTTCCCGGCTGCCGTTGCGGGCGGCGTCGGCCGTTGGTGCCGTTGGCTGTTCAGGCAGGGGGTCGGGTGGCGGTGGGGTGCGGGCCGGTGAGGGCCCCCGGGCCGGCGCAGGCGTGGGGGCGGTGGGCTGCGAGCAGTGCCATGTCGTCGTCGGTGGGGCCGCCGGAGAATTCCTGTACGTCGTCGGCGAGTGTGCCCAGCAGGCGGGTGGGGCTGGGAAAGGTTCGGTCTGCCAGTCGGGCGGTCGGGTCGTAGAAGGTGCCTGAGGCGTCCCGGGCTTCGGAGAGGCCGTCGGTGTACAGCAGCAGTGTCCCGCCCCGGGGGAAGTCCCACGTGTCCGTCCGGTGGGGTGCCGGAGCCAGCCTGGACAGGCCCAGTGGCAGCCGGAACTCGTGGGGAGTGAGAGTGGTGATGCCTCCCTGGCCGTCGAGTAGCAGCGGTTCGGGGTGGCCGCAGTTGACGACGCGGACGACCCCGCGGTGGGCAGGGATCTCCACGAGAACGCAGGTGACGAAGTCTTCCACGGCATCGGCGCCGCCCCTGTCCGCCTGGTCCCGGGCGAGTGCTTCTTCCAGGCGCTGCGCCACGTCGGGCAGCGTTTTCTCGTGTTCGGAGGCTTCCCGGAAGGCGCCCAGGACGACGGCGACGGTCTCGATCGCGGTGATTCCCTTCCCGCGGACGTCGCCGATGATCAGGCGTACGCCGTGTGGTGTGGCGCGTGCGCCGTAGAGGTCGCCGCCGATGAGCGCGTCGTGCCGGGCCGCTTCGTAGCGCGCGGCCACCTGCAGGCCGGCCACGTGGCCGGGTGGGCGGGGCAGTACGGCGCGCTGGGCGGCTTCGGCCACCTCCCGTGCCGAGGCGAGTTGCTGACGTCCTCGGCGCACGATGGCGTTGAGCAGGACGGCCAGGACGGCGGCGAAGGCGATCGTGGTGAGCTGGCGCGTCGTGCTCTGCCGGTCGAACCGCCCCCACGCCACTTCTTCGACGACCTGGAGGGCCGCAGCCGCGGCGAGCGCCACGGCGCCGACGGCGATGGTCTTCCCCCGGGTGAAGAGCGGCGCGGCCATCAGCGGGGCGGACATGAAGAACGGCGAGCCGTTCAGATGAGCGGGCGTGAAGAGCTGGAAGGCGACCCCGAAAACGATCAGGAACACGGGCAGCAGGTACGCAAGCCGCCCGAGATCCGACTGCAACGGCGCGGTGGCCTGAACCGTACCTGCTGGCGGGCGGCGGACGATCCTGTTCACGTGCTCCTCCGGGTGTCCTGGTGCCTCGGGCACACACGGTCGCCGGAACGGTCCGCCCTGCTGACCTCGGCGCAGGCCGCGGGGGATGCTCCGGGGGCGCGCATGTCACGAAGCCGAACTGCGGACCCCGGTGGGAAGCGGACGGCATCGGTGTCCGAGGGTCGGCCCGAATGCCAGTCCACGACCGCAAAGCATGCTCATCTACTGTTTTGTCCCACCAATCTCTGCGCCGCTGGTGCACAGGTTGGTGGGCGCGTGCGTCCCGCGGTCCGGCGGGTGTGTGACAGCGGCTGCACGAGGTGCTGCTGGCCGAGCCGAACGCGGCCTCGCGGCTGGACTGGTCGTGTTGCGTGGTCGACGCCTCCCACGTCAGGTGGTCGAAAGGGGGGCGCACGGGCCCGTCGCCGGTCGACCGAGGCCGGGCCGATTCAAAGCACCACCTGACCGAGGGGTCGGCGCCCTCTCGCCGTCCTGCCGACCGGCGGCAATCGCAACGATGTCACCCAGTTGATCCCGATGCTCAATGCGACCCCGCCGGTTCGTGGCCGGGCAGCATCGTTCCGGCTATCGCCCGCCGCGGTGCCCGGCCCGGAACGGGACCGGGCACCTATCGGCGGGTGGTCGAGCGAATATCCGCCAAACTCGTCTGCTGACTCATCCCCACCGACAGCTCAGCTCATCGTGCCTGCCGCGGAAGTCTGCCGGCAGGGGCGGATTGGTAGCGTCAGCGGACCGCGTGGCCGATCACCTTGGCGACGACGTCGGTGATCAGAGGGCCGCACCCCTCGGGTGCGCGGCCGGTGAACTCCAGGGTGAAGCGGTCGTCGTCACCGGCGATGAACTGCAGGCTCTTGTTGACCGAGGCGAAACGAGGGCCGATGGGATTGTACGAGTCGCCCACGGGGTCTCCGGTGGGGGCAATCACCTGGGCGCTATAGGACTGTTCGCCCATGTCCTTGGCGCATGAAGGGTCGGTGTTACGAGCGTGCTTCCAGGTGATGTTGACCACGGAGTCGGTGTCCGCCTCGAACTCCTGGGAGATGCTTCCCGCTCCGATGTCGACCGCCTGGTAGGTGTACTGGGTGAGGGCGCGGCTGTAGAGGGTCACCCCGCCGCGGGCGTCGGCCCCGGCGACCTGCCAGTCGCCGATGTTCTCGCCGTCGTAGTACTCCACGACGCCTCCCGCTGGGGCGGCCGGTGCAGAAAACGTGCCGTTCTTGATGAGGTTCCCGGCGGCAGCCGCGGGGTGGACAGCGCCGGTGACGGCCAGGATGGCGGCGCCCAGCAGGGCTCCGACGGACATGCGCTTGTTCATGCCATTCCTTCATTCGTCGAGTAGATGATCCGCCATTGCCGCAATGGCAGTCGTATGGATGGGAAACACCCGCCCGGGCCACGAGAGCCGGATGGGTCGGCACCTGCGCCAACGGCAATAGGTGGCTCGGCCAGCGAACGAATCCGGAGTGGTCAGGGACGAGCGGTCCGTGCCAGCAGGTGAGGTGGTACGGCACCGACCGTGCGCAATCGGAATTGGTCCGTCTCCCAGGCAGAAGGTGTTCCCACGCGCGTTGTCACTGGGGGCTGCCGGGCCTGGGCGACGATGCCTGGCGGAGCCCATCGGCACATCGGCCGATCACGCCCGGGCTGCACCAGCGGTCGGGTATTCACGACAGGCGGTGGGGTGTAAGAGCCGGTGCTGGCCGCAGGGAGCACGCACAGGTGGATCAGAGTGGGGGTGCCGGAGCGGCCAGCAGTATCGGCTACGCGCTCGTGGCGCCAGTGGGAACGGTGGGTGCCCCTCGGCTTCTGAGCGGCACCCGCAGTTCACCTTTCGCTGTCAACTGAGGCCGAACAGCGGGTCGATGTGCCCTAGAGCCTGGCTGGAAGAATACTGTTCGTCGCCGCTGTACTCGACGGAGTAGCCGGAGATCTCCCCTTCGACTGAGGTCGTGATGTCGCTGATACTGCCATATTCCATGGTGGCCCATCCCTTGTCGTCGGTCTGCGACGTGCCGAGATGCGTACCGTGGTCGCCGACGTACCAATCGATGTCCGCGTAGGGCACCGGCTTTCCCTTGCTTGTCAGCCGGCACTTGCCGCGCCCATGCAGTCCGGAGGCGAATTTCCCCTTGATGGGTTCGGCCACCAAGGTCGTCGGCTGCTTTCCGGCCGGTGGTTGAGCGGGAGGTGTTGTCTGTGATGGCTGGTCGCCACCGGCAGGGATTCTCTTTGGCGACATGATGTCTCCACTCCATTATCGAACGCGTGTCCCGTGGTGTGTGCGAAAACAGCATCTCACGCTATGGCGCCTTTTACGTTCACGTGGGAAACGAATCGCCGACCCCCTAGCCAATCATTCCCCCCACGGAGTACATGAGGTTGTGGTGGCGCGATACAGAAGGTGACGGGTCAGAGATTCGTCGACAGCAGGCGGCGAGTTCCGGAATCCGGTCCTCGGGCAGTAACTCGATGCCCAGCGTGGCGACGCCGAGCGGAATCAGCACCGGGAAGGACATCAGCGTGCCCGCCAGGTCCTCCTGGTTGACCGGCACCCTCCGCTTTGTCCAGGGCATAGCCAGGGCACATGAGGGTCGAAAGTGCCGGTGGCCAGCCTCGACCAACTGAAGGCAGTTTCGGCTGGTCGCCGGCGAAATGGATGCATCGTCGCAGGTCAACGATCCGCCGTGATCATTGATTCCACGAATGGCAGGAATTCGCCGACCGCCTCCACGAGGCCGGTCACCAGCCGTACTGCCTGGTCTGGCTCCGAGGTCCCGCCGGGGCGTGCCCCGTCTACGATCGGCCGTCATGGACTGGCTGGAGCGGGTCGCGAAGCTGAGGCAGTGGACCAGGAGTGGGACGCGTGCGCCGCACAAGCCGCTGCTGCTCCTGTACGCCCTCGGCCGGTTCCAGGAGGACGCCGACGGGGGTTTGCGGTACACCGCGGTGGAGCGCGACCTGCAGCGGCTGCTGACCGAGTACGGCCCGCCCCACAAGACGACGCCCGCCTACCCCTTCCACCACCTGGTCAGCGACGGCGTATGGGAAGTCCGCACCGATCACGGACCGGGCAGCCCCGGCAGCAGGGTGCGGGAGCTCCGTGAGGCGGGGGCCACCGGGTGGCTTGCGGCGGAGCTGAGAGCGGCGCTGCGCCGTGAGCCGGAGTTGCTCGGCAGCTTGGTGCGGTCGCTGCTCGACTCGCACTTCCCGCCCTCCCTGCACACCGAGTTGTGCGAAGCCGTCGGGCTGGGACTGGAGCCGGCGGGCGGCGGGCGGCCCGCGGCGGTGCCCAGGCAGCGCGACCCGCGGCTGCGTGAACTGGTGCTCACCGCCTACGAGTACCGGTGTGCCTTCTGCGGGTACGACGGCAGGATCGGCGCGGTTCCGGTCGGGCTGGAGGCCGCCCACGTGCGGTGGTGGTCGTTCGGCGGGCCCGACGAGATCGACAACGGGCTGTGCCTGTGCGCGCTGCACCACAAGCTCTTCGACAAAGGGGTCCTCGGCGTGGGGGACGACCAGCGCATCCTGGTCTCCCAGCGCTTCGTCGGCCACAGCCCGGCCGCCCGCGAGTACGTCGTAGCCCTCGCGGGCCGGCCGCTCGTCGGTCCGCAGCCGGGCGCGCGCCCTGTTGCGGCGGCTCACCGCGACTGGCATATCCGCCAGGTCTTCCGCGGCGAACCGCGCCCCGCCGCGCCTGCCTGACCGCCGTCGTCAGCCCGTTCGCCGGGCCGGCGGCCCGGCCGGGTCCCCTCCCCGGTGGGCGGTGGTAGGACGGTCACGGAGGGACGAGGGCTCAGGGAAGAGGGAGTTGGGTGTGGCGGCGGAGAACATCGACGAGGTGGTGGACGGGCTCGCCGGGATCGTGCGGGACGCCCGGCGGGACGGTGATCGGGTCGGGTACTTCGCGGCGCTGTACCGGCAGGTGACCGTCGAGGTGCGGCAGGCCATCCGCGACGGGCGGTTCGACGACGGGGCCCGGATGGACCGCTTCGACACGCTCTTCGGCAACCGGTACTTCGACGCGTACGACGCATGGCGCCGCGACCGGAGCGGGCCGCGCTGCTGGCGCGAGACGTTCGGGCTGCTGGACGACGACGGGACCGTCATCGTCCAGCACCTGATCCTCGGGGTGAACGCGCACATCAACCTCGACCTCGCCGTCGCCGCCGCGCGGACCTCCCCGGGCGAGGACATCCAGTCGCTCCGGCGCGACTTCCTCCTGATCAACGACATCCTCGCCCGGGTGGTCCTGGCCGTGGAGGACTCGGTCGGCGCCCTGTCGCCGCTGCTGTCGCTGCTGGACCAGGTCGGTGCCCGTACGGACGAGCAGATCCTCGACTTCTCCGTCCGCCAGTCCCGCGAGGAGGCGTGGCACAACGCCGTCCTGCTCGCCGGCCTGAACGAGGAGCAGCGCGCGGCCACCATCGAGCGGCTCGACATCCGCGCCGCCGTGCTCGCCCGCCTGATCGCCCGCCCCGGCGGGCTCGTCCAGCCGGCGCTGCAGCTGATCCGGAGCACGGAGAGCGGCGACGTACCGGCGGTCATCGCGCATCTCGACCGGGCCATGGAACAGACCGGCGCCCGGGAGCGGACGGACTGAGTTTTCCCGCCACGCGTTGTACGCGGCCGAGGCGGCCACCGCACCGTTCCCGGCCCGTGCCCGTCATCCGTCCTCCGCGGGTCCTTCGCGGTTCCCGGCGAGGGGGGCGAAGGGCAGGGGGCAGTGCGGGTGGGCGGCGCAGGTGGCGAGGTCGTCGCAGCCGGCTTCGACGGCGGCGGCGAGGGTCGTACGG
>NZ_JACBXC010000280.1 GCF_013870535.1 Streptomyces phytophilus
GGGGGCGGCCGGGAGGTGCTGCTGGTCGAGCTGGGCGCGGCGCACTCGCCGCACGACATGGCGGTGTACGTCCCGGGCCGCCCGGCCGTCGTCTTCTGCGGCGACCTGGTCGAGGAGTCCGGCCCCCCGCAGGCGGGCCCGGACGCGGACCCCGCGCGGTGGCCGGCGGCGCTGGACCGCCTGCTGGAGCTGGGCGGGGAGGCGGCGGTGTACGTCCCGGGGCACGGGGCGGCGGTGGGGGCGGACTTCGTACGGACCCAACGGGACGAACTGGCGGGGCGCTTGTCGTAATCTCACTTCCGTGCGCCGCTACGACACCGACCTCACGCCGCCCTGGAAGAAGCCGCAGCAGCCCGCCCCCGAGGTACCGGCCGAGCCGGACCTCGTGGTCGAGGAGGTGGCGACGGGCTTCTGCGGCGCGGTCATCCGCACGGAGAAGACGGCCGAGGGCCCGACGGTGACCCTGGAGGACCGCTTCGGCAAGCACCGGGTGTTCCCGCTGACACCGCGCGGCTTCATGATCGACGGCAGGGTGGTCACCCTGGTACGCCCCGGCCGCCCCGCGCCCTCGGGCCCCCTCCTCTCCGCCTCCGGCTCCATCGCGGTCCGCGACCGCACCGCCCGCGTGGCCCGCGCCGGCCGCATCTACGTCGAGGGCCGCCACGACGCGGAGCTGGTGGAGCGCGTCTGGGGCCACGACCTGCGCGTCGAGGGCGTGGTGGTGGAGTACCTGGAGGGCGTGGACGACCTCCCCGCGGTGGTCGACTCCTTCGCCCCGGGCCCGGACGCACGCCTGGGCGTGCTGGTGGACCACCTGGTGCCCGGCACGAAGGAGTGGCGCATCGCGGAGTCGGTGACGAGCGCCCACGCGCTGGTGGTGGGTCACCCTTACGTGGACGTCTGGGAGGCCGTCAAGCCCTCGTCGGTGGGCATCGCGGCCTGGCCGAGGATCCCGCGGGGCGAGGACTGGAAGACGGGCGTCTGCCGCGAACTGGGCTGGCCCCCGGACACGGGCGCCGCCTGGCGTCGGATCCTGGACTCGGTACGGACGTACCGGGACCTGGAACCGGCACTGCTGGGCCGGGTGGAGGAACTGATCGACTTCGTCACGGCCCCGGAGCCCTGAAGGGCCCCGGGCCCCGGCGGGGCCAGCACCGGACGAGGTGTTCTCACGCTCTCCGCCGACCACACTGTTTGTGGCCGAGCCCACACGGAATGGGTCGGACCTCCTACCCTGGCTGTGGCGAGCCGCAGAGAAGAGGTAAGGCTGTGACGTCATCGGACGGTGCCACCGACCCGCTCACGGAACCACTCGCGTTCGGCCAGCGGATGCAGATCCTGCGCGAGCGCCGCGGCATCAGCCGCCCTGTCCTGGGCGGGCTGCTCGGCAAGTCATCGTCGTGGGTGAAGCAAGTGGAGACCGGAAAGCTCCAGTTGCCGAAGCTGCCCATGATCCTGCGGATCGCCGAGGTGCTGCGCGTACGCGATCTCGCCGACCTCACCGGCGACCAGTCCATGAGCGTCGAGATGTTCATCGGCCCAGGACACGCCAGGCTCCCCGCGGTCCGCGACGCCATCAACCGCTTCGCGCTGCCCGGCGACCGAGAGGCCCCCGGCCTCGGGCACCTGCGGGCCCGACTCGACCACGCGTGGAGCGCCCGTCACTCCGCCCCCAACCACCGGGACGTCATCGGCGCGCTGCTGCCCGACCTGATCCTGGACACGCACCTGGCCACCAGACAGGCCGGGACCGCCGCTCAGCGCCGCCGGGCGCAGTCGCTGCTCGCCGAGACGTACGCGCTGTCGCAGTTCTTCCTCGCCTACCAGCCCGACACCTCGCTCCTCTGGCGCGTCGCCGACCGCGGCATGGTCGCCGCCCAGGAGAGCGAGGACCCGCACGCCATCGGCACCGCCGCCTGGCTCCTCGCCCAGGCCCACCGCGACGCGGGCCCGCGGGACTTCGACGCCGCCGACGACGTCAACCGCGCGGCCATCGACCATCTCCGCCCGCTGCTGCCCGACGCCGACGACCGCGTGCTGGCCATCGCCGGTGCGCTCGACTTCGAGCTGGGCTACACCGCGGCCCGCCGGGGCACATCCGGGGTGGCATGGGCGCACTGGGACGACGCACGCGCCAAGGCCGGGCGGCTCCCGGCCGGTTACTACCACCCCGTCACCAGTTTCGGGGCGGCCATCATGGGCGCGCACGCGCTCACGGTGGCCGTGGAGCTGCACGCCGGAGGCGAGTCCGTACGGCAGGCCGCACGGGCCGACGCGGCCGTCATCCCCAGCCACCCGCGCCGGGCCCGGCACCGCATCGAGGAGGCCCGCGGCTACCAGCTCAACGGCCAGCCCGACGTCGCCCTGGCGACGCTGGAGAAGGCCAACGCCGCGGCGCCGGAGACGATCCGCTACAACGGGTACGCCCGCAGGATCATCCTCGAAGAGTCCGAGGCCAAGAGCCCGGGTCGCCGGCGGCGCGCAGCCGCACTCGCGACGAAGGTCGGCCTCCTGGCCGCGTAGCGAACGGGCATGCGAGGGGCAGGATTTCTGCCCCTGCCGCACTCCAGCCGCCCCTACCGTCGGTGACGAACTGATCACCGACGACAGGTGAGCGTGATGGAGACTCCCGACACCGACCCGCCCCGGCCCACGCTGGCGTTCATCTACGACCGGCACGCCACACTCACCACCACCGCCCTGGACGAGCGCATAGACCGCTGCCGCCGGTATGCCGTCGAGCGGGGCTGGGTGGTCGCCGGGGAGTGGGTGGACCATGGGGACCAGGCGCTGTGCGCCTGGCGGCGGGCGCGGTGGGGGATGCTCGCGTACGCCATGCGTCAGGCTGCCGCCCCGGCGGTGTGCCTGGTGGACACCTGGGACCGCATCAGCTGGGACCGCGCCGACAGCGCGATCCTGCGCCTCGCGGTCCACCGGGCGGGCGGTCACTGCGTCACCACCGCGGGAGAGAACGACCTCGAACTGGGCCGCGGGCGGATCACCGTCGCGGCCCCGCTGCCGCCGGGGAGGCGACCGTGACCGCTCCCCCGCGCCGTACGTCCATGGCCGACCCGGTCTACCTGCCCGACATGTTCCCGCCCGCGGACACCGCCCCGGCCCCCGGCTGCGGCCGGTGCGCCGAGTTGGCGGCGGACCGGGCCACGGCCCGCGCGGAAGGCGACCTGTCGGCCGTCAGCGACGCCAACGTCCTCATCCGGCGGCATCCCCACTGAACCCCGCCTCCCGGCCGCCGGGGCAGACCGCGGTCGAGAGGCGGCCCCCGGGCGGCCGGCGGTACTCACGACCGGCCCGGGGAGCGCGCGCCCTGCCTGCCGTTGGGCCCGGTGGGCGGGGCGCGTACGCGTACGGGATCGGCGGAGGAATCTGGTCGTAACTCGCGGTAACACCCCGTTCGAAATGGGGCAAATCACCCAACGCGGCCGAGTTTTGCGCAGCGACGTACACCTCCGGACGGCCGACCGACTCCGACCGGCCACTCCCCCGACCCCGGCCCGCCCCGCGCCCGCCAGCCGGCGATGTCACAGCAGCCGCCTACCCTTGGGCGGGTGTGAGGGGGATATGGGGCATCCGGGCATCCCGCCGCCCTCAGTCCACCAGGTCTCGGACCACCGCGTCCGCCAGCAGGCGGCCCCTCAGCGTCAGCACCAACCGCCCCGCCTCGTAAGGACCGCCCTCCAGGAGGCCGTCCCCTACCGCCCGCGACGCCGCCTCAGCCCCCGCCGGCCGCAGCAGCGACAGCGGGCAGCCCGCCGACAGCCTCAGCTCCAGCAGGATCCGCTCCACCCTGCGGTCCTCCTCCGTCAGCACCTCCCGGCCCGCCGCCGGCGACCGGCCCGCCGCCAGCGCCTCCGCGTACGGCGCCGGGTGCTTGACGTTCCACCACCGCACCCCGCCCACGTGGCTGTGCGCCCCCGGGCCCGCGCCCCACCAGTCCGCGCCCGTCCAGTACAGCTCGTTGTGCCGGCACCGTGCCCCCGCGTCTCCCCCGGCAGCCGCCCAGTTCGACACCTCGTACCACTCCATCCCCGCCGCCGACAGCGCCTCCTCGGCGATCAGGTACCTGTCCGCGTGCACGTCGTCGTCCGTCGGCGGCACCTCCCCCCGCCGGATCCGCCGCGCCAGTTGCGTGCCCTCCTCCACGATCAGCGCGTACGCCGATACATGGTCGGGCCCCGCCCCCAGGGCCGCCACCAGCGACGCCCGCCAGTCGTCGTCCGTCTCCCCCGGCGTGCCGTAGATCAGGTCCAGGTTCACGTGCGCGAACCCCGCCGCCTGCGCCTCCGACACGCACGCCTCCGGGCGGCCCGGCGTGTGCGTACGGTCCAGCACCCGCAGCACGTGCTCCCGCGCGCTCTGCATCCCGAACGAGATCCGGTTGAACCCGGCCTCCCGCAGCTCCGCCAGATACGCCGGATCCACCGACTCCGGATTGGCCTCCGTCGTCACCTCCGCGTCCGCCGCGAGGCCGAACTCCGAGCGGATCGCCCCCAGCATCCGCCCCAGGTCCGCCGCCGGCAGCAGCGTGGGCGTACCGCCGCCGAAGAACACCGTCTCCACCTCGCGCGGGTCGTCGCCGAGCACCTTGCGGGCGAGGCGGACCTCCTCGGCGAAGGTGGCCGCGTAGTCGTCGCGGGAGGTGCCGCGCAGTTCTGCCGCGGTGTAGGTGTTGAAGTCGCAGTACCCGCAGCGGGTGGCGCAGTACGGGACGTGGGCGTAGAAGCCGAGGGGGCGGTCGGCCGCCCCGGCCAGCGCCTCGGCGGGCAGGGTCCCGTCCTCGGGCGCGGGCTCGCCATCGGGCAGTACGGAGGGCATACGCCCCATTGTCCCCCGCCCGGCGGAAAGCCCCTACTCCCCCGGGCCCCGGCCCTCGGCCCTCACCCTCGGCTCAGCCCCGGGCTCGGCTCCCGTCCCCGTCCCCGTCCCGGCCAAGCCCCGCCTCAGTACCCGCCCCGCTCCGTCCCCCGCGCCTGGAGCACCATCATCGCCAGGTCGTCCCGCGGCGGCACCGGCGCGAAGTCGTGCACCGCCGTCCTGATCCGCTCCGCCACCGCCGCCGCGCCCAGCCCCGTGCAGCACGACAGGGCCTCCGCCAGCCCGTCCTCGTCGTCGAACAGCCGGTCGCCGTACCGCCGTTCCGTCACCCCGTCCGTCACGCACAGCAGCGTGTCGCCGGGTTCCAGGTCGAACGACTGGCTGTAGTACTCCGCGTCGTCCAGCACCCCCAGCAGCAACTGCGCGTCCGCCGCCGCCCGCACCCCGCCGTCGCTGCGCAGCAGCAGCGGCAGCGGGTGGCCGGCGCTGGCCACGGTGCACCGGACGCCGCCGCGGTCGTGCTCGTACGGCACGAGTTCCCCGTACAGCAGCGACAGGAACCGCGCCTGCTCGGGCGGCAGCCCGAACGCCGTGGCCGCCTCCACCGCCTCGAAGGCGTGCTCCACGAGCGTGCGGTTCAGGCCCGCCAGGACGTCGGCGACGCCGTAGCCCTCGCGCGCCAGCAGCCGCAGCACCGGACGTGCCATGCCGGTGACGACCGCCGCCTCGGGGCCCTGGCCGCAGACGTCGCCGAGCGCGAAGCACCAGCGGTCGCTGCCGCTGGGGAAGAGGTCGTAGAAGTCGCCGCCCGCGGCGGCGCCCTCGGCCGGTTCGTAGACGACGGCCGTGTCCATGGCCGGCATCTCCGCAATGCCGCTGGGCAGCAGGCCCCGCTGGAGGACCTCGCTGATGGTCACCTGGCGCGTGTACTGGCGGGCGGCGGAGACGGCGTGCGCCACGCGGCGGGCGAAGTCCGTGACGACGGCGACGACGTCGCCGCCGATCCGGGCGACGCCGGCGCGGCCGAAGAGCAGCGTGCCGACGCGGCGGCCGCCGGCGACCAGCGGGCAGGCCAGCGCGGGGCCGCCGAGGCCGTAGCCGGTGTCCCCCGGGC
>NZ_JACBXC010000281.1 GCF_013870535.1 Streptomyces phytophilus
CGACCCGCGCCCGCAAGCGCCCGCAGCCCGACTCCCCGCATCCACAGGAGCCCCGAAATGGCCATCGAGGTCCGCATCCCGACCATCCTCCGCAGCTACACCGACGGCGAGAAGGCCGTGCAGGGCGCCGGCACCACCCTGGCCGAGCTGATCGACGACCTGGAGTCCCGGCACAACGGGATCCGCGGGCGCCTGGTCGAAGGCGACGACCTGCGCCGCTTCGTCAACGTCTACCTCAACGACGAGGACGTCCGCTTCCTCGACGGCATCGCCACCGAGCTCGCCGACGGCGACAGCGTGACGATCCTGCCCGCCGTCGCCGGCGGCTCCGTCTGATGCGCTACGACAGCCCCCTGGCGGCCGTCGGCAACACGCCCCTGGTCCGCCTGCCCCGCCTCTCCCCCACCCCCGACGTGCGGATCTGGGCGAAGCTGGAGGACCGCAACCCCACCGGCTCCGTGAAGGACCGCCCGGCGCTGTTCATGGTCGAGCAGGCGGAGAAGGACGGCCGCCTCACCCCCGGCGCCACGATCCTGGAGCCCACCTCCGGCAACACCGGCATCTCGCTGGCCATGGCGGCGCGGCTCAAGGGCTACCGCATGGTCTGCGTGATGCCGGAGAACACCAGCGACGAGCGCCGCCAACTGCTCGCCATGTGGGGCGCGGAGATCATCTCCTCGCCCGCGGCCGGCGGCTCCAACACCGCGGTGCGCGTCGCCAAGGAGCTGGCCGCCGAGCACCCGGACTGGGTGATGCTCTACCAGTACGGCAACCCCGACAACGCCGGTGCGCACTACGCCACCACCGGCCCCGAGATCCTCGCCGACCTGCCGTCGATCACCCACTTCGTCGCCGGCCTCGGCACCACGGGCACCCTCATGGGCGCCGGCCGCTTCCTGCGCGAGCAGCGCCCGGAGGTGCGGATCGTGGCCGCCGAGCCGCGCTACGACGACCTCGTCTACGGGCTGCGCAACCTCGACGAGGGCTTCGTCCCCGAGCTGTACGACGAGTCGGTGCTCACCACCCGCTATTCCGTCGGCTCCGAGGACGCCGTGACCCGTACCCGCGAACTCCTGCGCGAGGAGGGCATCTTCGCGGGCGTCTCCACCGGGGCCTCGCTGCACGCCGCGATCGGCGTGGGCCGCAAGGCGGTACGGGCCGGGGAGAGCGCCGACATCGCGTTCCTCGTCGCGGACGGCGGCTGGAAGTACCTGTCGACGGGCATCTACACGGCCGCGACCACGGAAGAGGCCGTCGCGGCGCTGCACGGCCAGCTCTGGGCGTAGCGCCGGGGCGCCGGGGCCGGCAAGCGCGCGCAGGCCGCCGGGCGCGGCGGGCACGGCGGCGCGGACGGGCCTACTGCGCCCCCGCGGCGAACTCCGGTGCCGCCTCCCGGGCCGCGGCCCGCCTCCGGCTCAGCGCCCAGCCGCCCGACAGCAGCGCCGCCCAGCCGGCGCCCACGTACAGCGAGACCCGCGCGTCGGCGTCCAGGGCGGTGAGCACGGTGACGAAGGCGAGGAACGCCAGCGCCAGCCAGCTGCACACCGCCCCGCCGGGCGCGGGGAACGACGAGGCGGGCAGCCGGCCGGCGACGACCGCGCGGCGGTAGCGGATGTGGCTGAGGAGGATCATCGACCAGGTCCAGATGCCGGCGGCGGTGGCCACGGACATGACGTAGCCGAACGCCTTCTCCGGCACGAGGTAGTTGAGCACCACGCCGACGGACATGACCACGACCGACATGGCGATGCCCGCGGCCGGCACCCGGCGCGGGCTGAGCCTGCCGAAGACCTTGGGCGCCTCGGAGTTGGCGGCCAGGGCGCGCAGCATGCGGCCGGTGGAGTACATGCCGGAGTTGCACGACGACAGGGCCGCGGTGAGCACGACGAAGTTGACGATGCCGGCCGCGAGCGGGATGCCGATCTTGCCGAAGGCGGCGACGAACGGGCTGATGCCGTCGCTGAACTCGGTCCACCGGACGACCGACAGGATGACGATCAGCGAGCCCACGTAGAAGATGACGATCCGCCACGGCAGCGTGTTGATCGCCTTGGGCAGGGTCTTCTCGGGGTTCGTGCTCTCGCCCGCGGTGACGCCGACGAGTTCGACCGCGAGGTAGGCGAACATCACGCCCTGGAGGGTCATCAGGCTGTCGCCGATGCCGTGGGGGAAGAAGCCGCCGTGGCTCCAGAGGTTCGTGGTGGAGGCGGTGGCGGCGGCGTCGGAGAAGCCGAGGGTCAGCACGCCGACGCCGATGACGATCATGCCGATGATCGCGGTGACCTTGACCATCGAGAACCAGAACTCCAGCTCACCGAAGATCTTCACCGAGATCAGGTTGACGCCGAAGAGGAGCACCAGGAAGCCGAGGGCGCTGACCCACTGCGGGACGGCGGGCCACCAGTAGTTGATGTAGATGGCGGCGGCGGTCAGCTCGGTCATGCCGGTGACGGCCCACATCAGCCAGTACGTCCAGCCCGTGACGTACCCGAAGTAGGGCCCGAGGAACTCGCGCGCGTACTCGGCGAAGCTGCCCGAGACCGGGCGGTAGAGCAGCAGTTCGCCCAGCGCGCGCATGATGAAGAAGATGACGACGCCGGCGATCGCGTACAGGAAGATGAGGCTGGGCCCGGCCTTCTCGATGATCTTGCCGGCGCCCAGGAAGAGGCCCACTCCGATGGCGCCGCCGATGGCTATCATCTGGATCTGGCGGCTGCCGAGCCCGCGCTCGTAGCCCTCGTCGGAGGGCGGGGCCGAGCGGCCGCCCTCCGGGACCTTCGCAGTGGTCATGTGGAGTTGTGCCCTTTCCCGTGCAGTCCCCCGACTGCAGCTTTACCACGGGAAAAGGGTGATTATGTGCACATTCACCCGAACGGGGCCCTTTCGAACGGGCCAGCGGGCTACGGCATCAGCGTCTCGATGAGGGTCTCCTGCAGCCCGCCCAGCCACAGGTACGCCATCACCATCGGCTTGCGCTCGTCCTCGTCCGGCAGCCGGAAGAGCACCTCGCCGTCGTCGTCGTCCCGGATGTCGAGGCGCGCGCCTATGGCCAGCCGCAGGTCGTTCAGCGTCGCGAGCCACTGCCGCGACTCCTCCGGGCCGACCTTGAGCACCGCGCCGCCCTCCCCCTGCACGGTCAGCAGGTCGAGCCCGCGGACGACGGCCAGGGCGTTCTCCCGCTTGCTCTCCCGCAGCTCCGGCTCGGTGTAGCGGCGGAACTCCCCCGAGCGGGCCCGCTCCTGGTCGTCGGGGCCCTTGCCCGGCTCGCCGTACGCGTCGGGGAAGAGCCGCGCGAGCGCCGGGTCGGACGGCGGCTTGCTGGGGCCCTCGGCGAAGAGCGCGTCCAGCGGGTCGGCGGGCGGTGCGGCGTCCGCGGGGGCGTCGCCGGGGCCGATCAGCTCCAGCAGCTGCACGGTCAGCGTGCGCAGGATGGAGATCTCCAGCTCGTCCAGCGCGACGGCCGCGCCGCCGCCCGGGACCGCTTCGAAGTGCCCCGCCATCAGCGGTCCTGCTGGAGGGTGGCCCACAGGCCGTAGCCGTGCATCGCCTGCACGTCCCGCTCCATCTCCTCGCGGCTGCCGCTGGAGACGATGGCCCTCCCCTTGGTGTGTACGTCCATCATGAGCTTGCGTGCCTTCTCCCTGGGATATCCGAAGTACGCCTGGAAGACGTACGTCACGTAGCTCATGAGGTTCACCGGGTCGTTGTGGACGATCGTCACCCAGGGGACGTCCGGTTCAGGCACCGCCGCGGGTGACTGGGACTCGACGGTCTCCGGGCGCTCGATCTCCGTGGGTGCGACGCTCACGGTTGGCGGCAACTCCTCGATAGCTCCGGCTGCGACGGCAGCCCTGACGGTCCCCATGCTGCCACCCGAGGCGGTGCCGCAGCCATTCGGACACCGGAAATCGTCAGTGTGACGAGTATGGGCGTAGGATCAGGTGCATGTCGGAACTGAAGCTGCCGGTCACCGTCCCCTCGACGGCTCTGTTCACCGATCACTACGAGTTGACCATGGTCCAGGCCGCGTTGCACGCCGGCACCGCGGACCGGCGCTCGGTCTTCGAGACCTTCACCCGCCGGCTGCCGGAGGGCCGCCGCTACGGCGTCGTGGCCGGCACCGGCCGCGTCCTCGACGCCCTGGAGAGCTTCCGCTTCGAGCCCGAGGTGCTGACCTTCCTGCGCGAGTACGACGTGGTCGACGCCCCGACCCTGGACTGGCTCGCGGACTTCCGGTTCACCGGCGACATCTGGGGCTACCCCGAGGGCGAGGTGTACTTCCCCGGCTCCCCCGTGCTGCGCGCCGAGGGCGGCTTCGCCGAGTGCGTGCTGCTGGAGACGGTGGTGCTGTCGATCCTCAACCACGACTCCGCGATCGCCGCCGCCGCCTCCCGGATGGCCGTCGCCGCGGGCGGCCGGCCGCTGATCGAGATGGGCGCCCGGCGCACCCACGAACTCTCCGCGGTCGCCGCCGCCCGGGCCGCCTACGTCGGCGGCTTCGCCTCCACCTCCGACCTGGCCGCCGGCTTCCGCTACGCCATCCCCACCGTCGGCACCGCCGCGCACGCCTTCACGCTGCTGCACGACAGCGAGCGGGAGGCGTTCACCGCGCAGGTGGAGTCCATGGGCACGGGGACGACGCTGCTGGTCGACACGTACGACGTGGCCGCCGCGGTCCGTACCGCCGTGGAGGTCGCGGGTCCCGAGCTGGGCGCGGTGCGCATCGACTCCGGCGACCTGCTGCTGGTCGCGCACCGGGTGCGCCAGCAGCTCGACGAGCTGGGCGCGCAGCGGACCCGGATCATCGTCACCAGCGACCTCGACGAGTACGCCATCGCCTCGCTCGCCGCCGCCCCCGTGGACGCGTACGGCGTGGGCACCCGGCTGGTCACCGGCAGCGGGCACCCGACGTGCTCGATGGTCTACAAGCTCGTGGCCCGCGCCGCCTCCGACGCCCCGGACGCGCCGCTGGTGCCGGTGGCGAAGCGCTCGACGGGCGGGAAGACGTCGATCGGCGGCCGGAAGTGGGCGGCCCGGCGGCTGGACGCGTACGGGGTCGCGGAGGCCGAGGTCGTCGGCACCGGGGAGGTGCCGGCGGAGCTGGCCGGGCGGGAGCTGCTGGTGCCCCTGGTGCGCGGGGGGAAGGTCGTGGGCCGGGAGCCGATGGACGACGCCAGGGCCCGGCACGTCGAGGCCAGGGACGGGCTGCCGCTGTCCGCCACCCAGCTCTCCAGGGGCGAGCCGGTCCTGCCGACGGAGTACGTATGACGCCCGGCCGACCGGGCAGAGAACCGGGACGCGCAGCGCTTCGTTCCCCAGCGCTCCGTCCCGCCGACGCCGACTCACGAAGGGCAGCCCACCATGCATCGTGCACTGATCGTCGTTGACGTGCAGAACGACTTCTGCGAGGGCGGCAGCATGGGGGTGACCGGCGGCGCGGACGTGGCCGCCGCGATCACCGACCTGATCGGCCGGTCCACCGCCGGCTACCAGCACGTCGTCGCCACCCGCGACCACCACATCGAGCCTGGCGACCACTTCGCGGCGCACCCGGACTTCGTGCACTCCTGGCCGCCGCACTGCGTGGCCGGCACGGAGGGCGTGGGCTTCCACCCGAACTTCGCCCCGACCGTCGCCTCCGGCGCGATCTCGGCGGTCTTCGACAAGGGCGCGTACGCGGCGGCGTACAGCGGCTTCCAGGGGGCGGACGAGAACGGGGTGCCGCTGGCGGACTGGCTGCGCGCCCGGGAGGTGACGGAGGTCGACGTGGTGGGCATCGCCACCGACCACTGCGTGAAGGCGACGGCGCTGGACGCGGCGGCCGAGGGCTTCCGCACGCAGGTGCTGCTGGACCTGACGGCGGGGGTGGCGCAGGACAGCACGCAGCGGGCGCTGGGGGAGCTGGCGGAGGCGGGCGTGGAGCTGGCGGGCAAGCCGGTCGTCGGC
>NZ_JACBXC010000282.1 GCF_013870535.1 Streptomyces phytophilus
GACGGCGGGTCGACGGGCGGCGGCGGGGAGGAGAAGCCGCCGGGGCTGGTCGGCGGATTGCTGGGCTAGGAGCAGGGCGTACGGGCCGGGGCGGGCGCCCCGGCCCGTAGCGTCCCGGCCACTGCCGCCGGCACCCGAAGCCAGACACCCACCCTCGGGCACCGACCCCGGTGTTGCTCCTTTCCCGGGCCCTACCCCTGGCGCAGCTCCTTCGCGGCCTCCGTCAGGTCCTTCGCCGTGTCGATGGCCCGCCAGTACGCCCCCTGCGGCAGCGGGAAGCCCGCCAGCCGCCGCTGCCGCGCAAGCCGCGGGAACGTGGCGCGCTCGTGGTCGCCGCGGTCCGGCAGCAGGTCGCGGAAGGCGGCGGAGAAGACGTACACGCCCGCGTTGATCAGATACGGCGACGGGGGCGCCTCGATGAAGTCGATGACGTGCCCGAACTGGTCCGTCTCCACCGCGCCCCACGGCATGTTCGGCCGCGCCAGCGCCAGCGTGGCGTCCGCGCCCCGCTCCTGGTGGAACGCCGCCATCTCGGTCAGCGAGAACCGGGTCCAGATGTCGCCGTTCGTCGCGTACCACGGCTCGTCGGGACGCGGCAGCGACGCCGCCGCGAACTTCAGCCCGCCGCCGCGGCCGAGCGGCTCCTTCTCGACCACGCAGCTCACCTTCAGGGGCAGCTCCGTGGCGTCCAGCCACTCCATGAGCACCTCGGCGAGGTGCCCGCAGGACACCACCGCGTCGGTGACGCCCTCGGCCGCCAGCCACGCCAGTTGGTGCCCGATGATGGGCACGCCCGTGCCGGGGATCTCGACCATCGGCTTGGGCCGGTCGTCCGTGTACGGACGAAGCCGTGACCCCTGCCCCCCGGCAAGGACCACGGCTTGAGTGGGTTGTGCTGCTGCGGCTGCGGTCATACCCGCACCCTAACCGGCCGGTAGCAACGGGCCGCGGGTGCGGGGTCCCGTGCTCCCGGCCGGTACCGGACGCCCCTACTGGGCCGTGACGACCCCGGACGCGAACGCGGTGTCGCACACCGGGCGCGAGAACGACTGCGCGCGGGCGACCCCGTACTTGGCGACCGCCGCCTCGCCCAGCGCGCGGGCGATGGCGGCGCAGTGCCGCGCGAGCGACGGCCGGGCGTGCACCTCGCGCTGCAACTGCGTGAGCGCGGCGCCGGGGTCCTTCTCCTGCAACTCGGCGATGAGCCGGTCCCGCAGCACCTCCTGCGGGGCGCCGACACCGGACTTGGCGGCGCTCCTGGCGGAGGCGCTGAGCATCCGGGAGTCGGTCGAGGGCGACGCCCAGGGGACGGTGGCGACCGCGAGCGTACCCGACAGAACGAGTACGACGGGGAGGACGAATGCGATGGTTCTGCCGATACGGCGGGCTGCCTGTTTCACGAGGGCGATGCTAGCGACCGGTAGTGATTTGGCGACATTGCGTCACTCCAACGAGCGCGGTTGGCCGGGAAATTCGAATTCCGTGTTGACGCGGACGTCGAACGAAGTGCCGGACTTTCCGACGCACTTGCCGATTCGGCCGCCGTACGGTCCCGGAAAAGCAGAACGGCGCCGCGCCCTCCTTGCCCAGGGCGGCGGCGCCGTTCCGTAAGGAACTGCCGGGCGGTGCGGCTCAGTACGTCAGTCGCTGAGCCGCTCGCCGGTGGAGGTGGAGAACACGTGGGTCTCGCCGGAGCGCGGGACGATGTGCAGCGTGGAGCCCTTGTCCGGCACGGCGCGGCCGGGGACGCGGACGACCAGGTCCTTGTCCTCGCCGCCGACGTTCGCGGAGCCGTAGACGTAGGCGTCGGCGCCCAGCTCCTCGACGACGTTGACCGTCACGGGCAGCCCGGCCGGGGCGCCGTCCGCTTCCTTCGACAGGCTCTTCTCCGCGGGCGCGTCGCCGTTGGCCAGGTCGAAGTGCTCGGGGCGGACGCCGACGGTGACCGTGCGGTCGCCCTTGTCGGCCGCGGCGGCCAGGGCCTCGCGGCTGACGGACACGACGCTGTTGCCGAACTTGACGCCGCCGTCGGTGATCGGGACCTCGACCAGGTTCATCGCCGGGGAGCCGATGAAGCCCGCGACGAAGAGGTTCTCCGGCTTGTCGTACATCTCGCGCGGCGTGGCGACCTGCTGCAGCAGGCCGTCCTTGAGCACCGCGACCCGGTCGCCCATGGTCATGGCCTCGACCTGGTCGTGCGTGACGTACACGGTGGTGACGCCGAGGCGGCGCTGCAGCCCGGCGATCTGCGTACGGGTCTGGACGCGGAGCTTGGCGTCGAGGTTCGACAGCGGCTCGTCCATGAGGAACACCTGCGGCTCACGGACGATCGCGCGGCCCATCGCGACACGCTGCCGCTGACCACCGGAGAGCGCCTTCGGCTTGCGGCCGAGGTACTCGGTGAGGTCGAGGATCTTGGCGGCGTCCTCGACCTTCTGCCGGATCTCGGCCTTCGGCACACCGGCGATCTTGAGCGCGAAGCCCATGTTGTCGGCGACGGTCATGTGCGGGTACAGAGCGTAGTTCTGGAACACCATGGCGATGTCCCGGTCCTTCGGGGGCAGGTGCGTGACGTCGCGGTCGCCGATGTGGATGGTGCCGGCGTTGACGTCCTCCAGACCCGCGAGCATGCGCAGGGAGGTCGACTTGCCGCAGCCGGACGGACCGACGAGGACGAGGAACTCGCCGTCGTCGATGGAGATCTCCAGCTCGCTGACCGCGGGCTTCTCGGAGCCCGGGTAGGTCCGGGTCGCCTTGTCGAACGAAACCGTTGCCATGGTGTTTCCCTTCACCGGCAGGAACGTGCCGGACGATCCGAGTAAAGGATGTGGTGTAGTCCACTGAGTGAACCTTGGCGCCGACCGTACCTGCCGGTCAGGCCCCTTGTCACCACCTCGAAGGTCCCGAAAACGCATCACCGCACCGCCCCGGCCCCCGGTTACACTGCTCGGGCGCGCCTCCTTAGCTCAGTTGGTCAGAGCAACGCTCTTGTAAAGCGTAGGTCGTCGGTTCGAATCCGACAGGGGGCTCGGACACCCCAGCTCAGACGTGCTCTGAGCTGGGGTTTTCCGCTATCGGATGCGTCGTCGCCGCTGGGGTGTCCTTGGTCTCAGATGCGTCCCCGGGGTGGGGCATGAAGGTGTTGCCCGTGCGGCACATGGCGTCCTTGGAGAGGTGCGATCTGCCCTTGACGTAGCGCCGTGTCTGGCTGATCTGGGTGTGCCGAAGGATCTCCATGATGGCGGGCATGTCCACCCCGTGTGGCGGCTGCCGTCGTAGAGTCGCCGGTCATCGACCCCGGCTTCGGCAAGCAGCTCCTTGAATTCCTCCCGGTCCGCCCGGGGGTCCAGCGGGCGCCCGTCCGGCTGTGTGAAGAGCGCCCTGTGCTCCTGCCACAGCTCGCCCGCGGCGGCCCGTGCCTCCTCCTGCTGTGCCTTGTGCTCACGTAGGTGGGGGATGAACGGCGGCGGGATCGGTACGGGGTTCGTGCTCTTCGTCTTGGGCCGGGTGAAGGCGAACCCGCCGCCCTTTGCGCTCCGGGCACGCGCGGGCGTGCCGGGTGCAGCCCTTCGGGCAGGGCCCGAAGCGGTGTAGCCGGGCGCCGCAGGCGTGCGGGTCCTTGCAGCCATGTCGCCACGTGAGCCGCTGGAGCTGCCACTGGGGGTGGACCACGGTGGACGGGTATGGATGCCATGGCGCCGAGTAGGAAGGCCCGTGCGGACTGTCGTACCTGTTGCGGGTGGCCGCGCTACCGCAACGGCAATTGACGGGAATGCCCGATTCAGAGAAAGCGATTGAAACCTGGTGCCTGTGCTGGAAAGGATGCAGGTCAAGAAGGGTGCTCCCCGCACCCGCGGGGATGGTCCCGCCACATGGGCCGGGGGCGGATCCACTCACAAGTGCTCCCCGCACCCGCGGGGATGGTCCCGACCGGCGTCTACGAAATGCCCCTTGCCACGGGTGCTCCCCGCACCCGCGGGGATGGTCCCGTCCCGGTCGGGAGTTCCTCGGCGAGCAGGCGGTGCTCCCCGCACCCGCGGGGATGGTCCCTCCTCGGCGAGGAGCCGCTCGTACGGCGTGCTGTGCTCCCCGCACCCGCGGGGGTGGTCCTCCCGACCTAGTTACGTAACTAGGCACGTGGGGCTCCCCGCAACCGCGGGGATGGTCCCGCGCCGTGCTCCTCAGGCTGCTTGGTCTGCGGCTAAGGCAGGTTCTCGGATGTGCATGGACGTGCGTGGAACGCTCGAACAACTCGTAGCGCGTAGGTCGTCGGTTCGGATCCGGCAGGGGCTCAGACACCCCGGATCAGCCCAGCCTGAGCTGGGGTCTCCTGCTGCCTGGGGCGTTCGTTCCGTGCTGCTCCGGGCCACCGAAAATCGGCGGCGGTTCCCGCGCTGACGTGCGATTATCGGGGCGCCGATGAGTTCCGGCTGGTCCGCCGGTCTGTCTCTGTGGAACGACAGAAACCATCCAGTCCGCGGCCCCGGCTGCCGGGTGACTGTGATCAGGAACCCCAGCGAGGAGCTGTCATGCGAGCTGCGATATCCGAACGACCCGCCGCCGCGGACGCGGACGGGCGGACGCCGACCGTCGTGCGGCTGCTGGTGCTGGCGACGTTCGTGGTGATCCTCAACGAGACCATCATGATCAACGCGATTCCGCGGCTGATGGAGTCGATGCACGTCACCGAGCAGTCGGCGCAGTGGGTGTCCACGGCGTTCATGCTCACCATGGCCGTCGTGATCCCCGTCACCGGGTGGTTCCTCCAGCGGGTCACCACCCGCAAGGCGTACGCCGTTGCCATGAGCACCTTCCTCGCCGGCACCGTGATCTCGGCCGTCGCGCCGACCTTCGCCGTGCTGCTGGCCGGCCGGATCGTGCAGGCCGCCGGGACGGCGGTGATGATGCCGCTGCTGATGACCACGCTGATGGCCGTGGTGCCGGCCGAGCATCTCGGCAAGGTGATGGGCCACGTCACCCTGGCGATGTCCACCGCGCCGGCGCTGGGCCCCACGGTGTCCGGGGTGATCCTGCAGGCCGGGTCGTGGCGGCTGTTGTTCGTGGTGGTGCTGCCGATCGCGGGGCTCGTGACGGTGTTCGGGCTGCGCAAGCTGGAGGACATCGGTGAGCCGCAGGTCAGCTCCATCGACTGGGTCAGCGTCGGTGTGGCGGCGCTCGGTTTCGGCGGGCTGGTGTACGGCCTGAGCCTGATCGGCGAGAGCGACCGCAGGAGCCTGGGCCTCGGCATCGCCGCCGGCGGCATCGTGGCCATCGGTCTCTTCGCTCTCCGCCAGCTCCGGCTGCAGCGGTCGGGTACCCCGCTGATGGACCTGCGGACCCTGCGGTACGGGGCGTTCACCCGGTCCCTGGCCGTGATGTCCGTTGGGTTCCTGGCGATGATGGGCTCGATGATCCTGCTGCCGCTGTACCTGCAGAACGTCCGCGACCTCAGCCCTCTGCAGACGGGCCTGCTGGTCATGCCGGGTGGTCTGGCGATGGGCATGCTGGGCCCGACGGTCGGCAAGGCGTTCGACCGGTTCGGCAGCCGCCGCCTGGTGGTGCCGGGTTCGGCCGCCATCGCGCTGGGGCTCCTCGGCTACACGCAGATCTCGACGACCATGCCGTACTGGCAGATCCTGGCCCTGCACGTGCTGCTGATGGTCGGCCTGGCGGCCACGTTCACCCCGGTCTTCACTCTCGGCATGGGCGCGCTGCCCTCGCACCTGTACTCCCACGGCAGCTCCATCCTCGGCACGCTCCAGCAGGTCGCGGCGGCGTTCGGTACGGCGCTGGTGGTGACGGTGATGTCGTCGCGCGCGACGAGCCTGGTGGCGGACGGCACGGCTCCGATTCCGGCGCAGGTCAGCGGCATGAAGCTGGCCTTCGGCGTGGCGGCGGTGCTGGCGGCGGCCACGATCGTCCTGGCCGCCACGCTGC
>NZ_JACBXC010000283.1 GCF_013870535.1 Streptomyces phytophilus
ACGCGCTCCGCGTGCAGCTGCGCGAGGGTCGCCCGCACGTCGCTCCAGACCACGCCGACGGCGATGCCGAAGATGCCCTGGCCGCCCTGGAGCAGGTCGACGACCTCGTCCGGGGACGTGCACTCGTAGACCGTGGCGCCGTCGCTGATGAGCGTCATCCGCCGCAGGTCGGCCGCGTCGGTGGCGCGCAGGTGCCGTACGGCGGTCCTGATGCTCTGCAGCGAGACGCCCGCGTCCAGCAGCCGCTTGACGATCTTGAGGACGACGACGTCGTGGAAGCCGTAGAGCCGCTGGGCGCCCGAGCCGTGCGCGGCCCGCACGCCGGGCTCGACCAGGCCCGTGCGGGCCCAGTAGTCGAGCTGGCGGTACGTGATGCCGGCCGCGGCGCACGCGGCGGGCCCCCGGTAGCCGACTTCGTCCGGGTCCGTGGCGGCCTCCTGCGGCTGCCTCGCGGGTTCCGTGCCGTGACCGTACAACGGAACAGCTCCGCCCCCTCCGGCCGATCTCCCGCCGCCCGTGACCACCACGCCGACCTCCCGCTCCCTGACCTGCCTCCCGACGGTAGGCAGTCGCCCCGGGCGCGTCAACGAACGCCACACGGGGCACGCCGGGTGCTCATCACCCTACGGGTGGTTTGCCCACGGCGCCTGTGCGGTAGGCCCGGGCGGGCTACCGCGGGCGGCTGTCACTGGGGGTTCGTACCGAAGTCCTCGGGCGTGATCTGGTCGAGGAACTCGCGGAACTTCTCCACCTCGTCCTCCTGCTCGTCCGGGATCGAGATACCCGCGTCGTTGAGCACTCCTTCGCTGCCGTAGATCGGCGTGCCGGTGCGCAGCGCGAGCGCGATGGCGTCGGAGGGGCGGGCGCTCACCTCGGCGCCGCCGGAGAAGACCAGCTCGGCGTAGAACACGCCCTCCCGCAGATCGGTGATCCGCACCTCGGAAAGCTCCTGGCCGACCGCTTCCAGCACGTTCTTGAACAGGTCGTGGGTCAGCGGGCGCGCGGGGGTCATGCCCTGCTGCGCGAAGGCGATCGCCGTCGCCTCCCCAGGACCGATCCAGATGGGGAGGTACCGGTCGCCGCCCACTTCGCGCAGGAGAACGATCGGTTGGTTCGAGGGCATTTCCACCCGGACACCCACAACGTCGAGCTCGTTCACACAGCAACCCTAGGCCGACCCCGGCGGTTTTGGGTAGTCGAGCACGGGACCGGTCAGTTGCCGGCGACCCGCAGCGAGGACCGTACGAGGGTCGTGTGCAGCCGCGCGGACAGCTCGATCAGCCGTTCGGCGGTGGATTCGGCGTGGGCCCGCGTCTGCGGGCTGCGGTGCTGCCGCAGCGGGCCGATGACCTGTTCGACGAGGCCGGCCTCGCGGTCGGCGGCGGCCTTGAGGCCGCGCAGGTGGCGCGCCTGGAGCCCGTAGCTGCCGAGTTCGGCGACGAGGCGGACGACGGCGGCGGCGTCCGCGTCGTAGAGCCCGTCGGCGTCCGGGACGACGAGGCCGAACTCCTCCCAGGACGCCAGCTCGTCCTCGCCGACGGCGGCGGTGCGCAGGAGCGTCGCGCGGTCGATACGGGGGTCGTGGGGCGTCTCCGCGGCGGCGGAAGAGGCCCGGGGGCCGCTGCCGGGCCCGGGTTCCGCGTCCAACTGCTCGCGGATGACCTTCAGCGGCAGGTAGTGGTCCCGCTGCATGCGCAGGATCCGGGCCAGCCGCTCGACGTCCGCGGTGCCGAACTTGCGATAGCCGCCCGGCGAGCGCTGCGGCTCGACCAGGCCCTCCGACTCCAGGAAGCGGATCTTGGAGATGGTGACCTCGGGGAACTCCTCGCGGAGCACGGCGAGGACGCCCCCGATGCTCAACTGCCGGTCGCGCGCCCGGCGTCGGTCCGGCCGGTCCGCTTCCGGGGCGGCGGTGCCGCCCCTCGGGGTGTCGCCCATCGCTTCCGTCCCGTGGTCGAGTACTCCCGCCGTCAGGCGGCGCGCCGACTGGCGAAGAAAATCAGCCGGAACTTTCCGATCTGCACCTCGTCCCCGCTGGTCAGCTCGATCTCGTCGATCCGCTCGCGGTTGACGTACGTGCCGTTGAGGCTGCCGACGTCGGCGACCGAGAACCGGCCGTCGGGCGTCCGGCGGAACTCCACGTGCCGCCGGGAGACCGTGACGTCGTCCAGGAAGATGTCGCTCTGCGGGTGGCGCCCGACCGTGGTCAGCTCGCTGTCCAGCAGGAAGCGGGCCCCGGAGTTGGGGCCGCGGCGGACGACGAGCAGCGCGGAGCCGGGCGGCAGCGCGTCGACGGCAGCCTGCGCCTCGGACGACAGCGGCGGCAGCGTCTGCCCGCCGCCGCTGGCGACCTCGGCCTCGTATGCCTCAAGGCCCGAGATGGAGATCGTGGTGGTGGTCTCCGAGGGGCGCTCGGCCACACCTGCCCGCAGCGGGGCGCCGCAGTTGGAGCAGAACCGGCTCGCCTGGGCGTTTCGGGCCCCGCACCTGTTGCACACCGGCAGGTCCATGGACTGTGCCTCCTGCTGCGGAGCGCCCGCAGCGGCGTCGGGCGGATGCGAGCCGGGGGCGAACCCTCCACCCGCACTTGAGGTTGATGATTCCCCGAAACCTATGCGGCCCGACGCGGCAGGGTCAACATAAGACTCGCCCGGAGCGCCCGGAATGTCGCCGGGCGGCGGCGGCGCCTGATCCCGGTACAGGGCACGCTCGCCGCCCTCGCCGCCCTGGGACGCGGCGCGGTGCCGACCCGGCCGATCCGCCGAGCCCCTCCCGAACAACTTAGCGAACAACTTCACGGGCGATTTCCCCTTGACCGTCGGACAGGCCCGTGTTCGAGCAGGTCACTCGACACGCGCATCAGCGGCACCGGACATTCACTGAACGTCCACAACCCCCGGACAGTTTCCCTTACGCGACAGCAGCCGATGCGTCGACCCCCCGTAACCTTGAGGTCACGACGACGACCGAGCGTAGTCAGGCCGCTTCTCCCGCCGCAAGGCGTCCACGAGGACGGTGTCCCGGGGCTCGATGGACACCGTAGCCTGCTCCTCCTCCATGGTCTGAACCACCCCACCGGGGATGTTCAGCGCGGGCTCCAGATCCTCGGCGCGGCCGATCACGCGGAAGACGTACGGCTGGGAGACCGTGCGGCCGTCGATCGCCACGTCGTTCTCGCCGGAGTCGGCGAAGTGCGTACCCGCGACCACGCGGACGCCGTTGATCTGGATCGCCTCCGCGCCGGCCGCGCGCAGCTCCTGGATCGTGTCGAGCAGCATGTCCGCCTCCACCGCCCCCGCGGGGCCGCGGACGGTGATCTCGATGCCGGGGCCCTCGGCGGCGACGGTGCCCGCCAGCACGCCGAGCTGGCGCTGCTTGGCCTCCGTCTGGCGGCGCGCCTCCTCGGCCTGGTCGGAGCTGTTCTCCAGCTCCGCCTTCTGGTCCTCCAGCCGCTCGCGCTCGTCCTCCAGACGCTGGGTGCGGTCGTCCAGCTCGTCCAGGATCCGTACGAGGTCCTCCTGCCGCGCGCCGCGCAGCGCGCTGGACTCGCCGGTGGAGCGGACCTGGATGGCCAGGCCCAGGCCGAGCACGAACAGCAGCAGGGCGAAGAACGCGGGGGCGCCGGGGCGGGTGGAGAACAGCTCCATGAGGTCGGCCCGGCCGCCGATCGCGCCGGCGGGGGCGCCGTTGGCGATGGCCTTGCCCAGGGTGGTGAGGTCGGGGGTGACGCCGGAGATCTGCTGCCAGCCGCCGAGACTGTGCCGGACGCCGGTGATGACCTCGTCGAAGACGAGCACGCTGCCGGCCCCGGCGGTCTCCTCGCGCAGCGTGGTGAGGAACTCCTGGTGCGGCAGGAGCGCGCCGACGTTGTGCGGCACGGGCTCGACGATGACGGCGGCGATGTCGGCGCCGTGCTCGGCGAAGCAGCGGCGCACGGCGGCGCTGTCGTTGAACGGCAGCACGAGGGTGGCGTCGAGGACCTCGGGCAGGATGCCCGCGGAGATCGGGTCGTGGCCGCCGACGCGTTCGGGGGCGGAGATCACGTTGAGGCTGACCGAGTCGTGCCAGCCGTGGTAGCAGCCCTGGAACTTGACCACCAGCCGGCGGCCGGTGGCGGCCCTGGCGACGCGCAGCGCGTGGAAAGTCGCCTCGCTGCCCGTGCTGGTGAGCAGCACCTTCTCCAGCGAGGGCACCAGCGCGCACAGCTCCTCGGCGAGTTCGATCTCGCCCTCGGTGACGCCCACGCCCATGTGGCCGAGCGCGGCGCCCGCCTCGGCGGCGGCGCGGGCCACGTCGGGGTCGTTGTGGCCGAGGAGCGGCGGGCCGAAGGCCGCGTGGTAGTCGGTGAACTCGGCCCCGTCCGCGGTGCGGAAGCGGGCGCCGCCGGTGCCGGCGACGACGAGTCCCGGCAGGCCCGGGATGCTGCGCTGGCCGCTGTTCACCCCGCCGGGCACGACCCGCTGGGCGCGCTCGGCGAGGGCTGCTCCGGCTCCGGCGGTGGTGGCGTCCGGGCCTGGGCTCATGGTGCGTGCTCCTTGCGTCGAGTGTCTCGGTTCCACGGGCCCTGCCCGGCCCGTGAACCCTGGCGCCATCCGCCCGGCAGTCGTCGCAGGAAAGGTTGAAACGGTGGTTCGTGAACGGTGAGTTGAGGATTTTCAGAACGCTGTTCTGTCTTACCGAACAGAGCCAGACTCTACGGCCGAAAAAAGCGCCGGTCAACCCCTTGGCTCGACGGAACACCGGCCTCACCCCCTAAGCTGTTCGGTCATGACGAACAGAGCGGATGCCGACCAGCCGAAGTACTGGGTCAAGAGCGTGGGTCGTGCGGCCGAGATCCTGGAGGCCCTCGCGGGCCCGCCGCCGGGCGACGGGCTGAGCGTCACGCAGATCGCGCAGCGGTGCGGGGTCTCCAAGAGCACCGCGTTCGGCACCCTGCAGACGCTGCGCGCCTTCGGCCTGGTCTCGGACGACGGCGAGGGCATGAGTCGGCGCTACCGGCTGGGCATGGGCCTGGCCCGGCTCGGCGACCGCGCCCGCTCCCAGGTCTCGCTGCGCCGGCTGGCCCACCCGGTGCTGCGCGACCTCAGCACCCGTACCGGCATGGCCTCCCGCGTCGCCGTGCCGGAGGGCGGCCTCGCGGTCGTCGTGGACCAGGTCGAGATCGACCACCGCGTCCGGCTCGACCTGCGCATGGGCGAGCGCGAACTCCCCCACTGCACCGGCCTGGGCAAGGCCCTGCTGTCGGCGATGCCCGAGGCCGAGGCGGCGGCCGTGATCGAGCGGCACGGCCTGCCGCGGCGCACCGGCAGGACGATCACCGACCCGGACACGTTCCTGGCCCATCTGCGCGACATCGCCCGCGTCGGCTACGCCCTCGACGACGAGGAGGACGCCGAGGGCATCATCTGCATCGGCGCGCCGGTACGGGACGACCGCGGCACCTGCGCCGGGGCGGTGAGCATCACCGGCCTCAAGCTCGGCCTGCCGGCCTGGCGCTACCAGGAACTGGGCGGCGAGGTACGGGACGCGGCCCACCGGATCAGCCGCGAACTGGGCTGGCCGGGGGACGGCGACGGCACGGCCGGCGGGCCGGAGGACGGCGCGTCCCGGGCCGCCGCCCGCTAGCGGGCCCGCCCGCCCCGTACGGCAGTCCCGCGAAAATCGGCCCTTGACCGATCGGCGGGGGCGGTCGTACCTTTCCAGCCAACCGCCGAGACCTCCCGGTCACCGGCGCGACATGCACTGGACCCGTCCCCGGCGCCTGCCCTTCACGCCCGGGACCGGCCACCGGCACACCGCCGGCGGCCCGCGGTCCACAAGGCCATCCGCCGCCACGGCAGTCACCGCAGGAACGTCTCTCACGATCCGGACCTTCTCGGAAGGCGAAGTCCGCCATGAGCGTTCCGCAGCACCCGAGCACCGC
>NZ_JACBXC010000284.1 GCF_013870535.1 Streptomyces phytophilus
CCGTGCGGTGTCCTCACTGCGGGTCCGCCGAGACCGAGTTGCTGTCGCCGTTCTCGTCCACCGCCTGCAAGGCCCTGCGGCGGTGCACCGCCTGCCTGGAGCCCTTCGACCACTTCAAGGAGCTGACGTGACCTCCGCCGCCGCACGCCGGGGGCACGCCGTCTTCCACGACCTCAAGGTCGCCGACATCCGCCGCCTCACGCCCGACGCCGTCGCCGTCACCTTCGCCGTCCCGCCCGAGCTGCGCGCCGCGTACGGCTTCCGGGCCGGGCAGCACCTCGCCCTGCGGATCCCCACCGGCACCGACGGCGGCGCGAGCGACCGGCGGACGTACTCGATCTGCTCCCCCGAGGACCCGGAGCCCGCCGAGCTGACCGTCGGCGTCCGCGAGGTCGCCGACGGCGCCTGCTCGCCGTACGTCAACAGGCGGCTCGCGCCGGGGGAGACCCTGCCCGTGCTCACCCCCGCCGGCCGCTTCGGGCTGCGCGGCACCCCCGTTCCCGGCGGGCGCTACGGCGCGGTGGTCGGCGGCAGCGGCATCACGCCCGTGCTCTCCATCGCCGCGACCCTCCTGGGGCGCCACCCGCGGGCCCGCTTCTGCCTCGTCCGCAGCGACCGGTCCGCCGACTCGGCGATGTTCCTGGAGGAGGTCGCGGACCTCAAGGACCGCTATCCCGACCGGCTGCAGGTCGTGCAGTCGCTCAGCCGCGAGGAGCAGCAGGCCGGGCTGACCGCCGGGCGGCTGGACGCGGCGCGGCTGGCGGAGCTGCTGCCCGCGCTGCTGCCGGTGGCGGAGGTCGCGGGCTGGTTCCTGTGCGGCCCCTTCGGGCTCATCCAGCAGGCGGAGCGGGGGCTGCGCGCGCTCGGCGTGCCGCGCGGCCGGATCCACGAGGAGATCTTCCACGTCGACGACGCCCCGGCGCCCGAGCCGGCCGCCGGCGACGCACCCGAGCACAGCACGCTGACCGCCACCCTCGCGGGCCGGTCGGGGAGTTGGCCGCTGCGCCCCGGCGAGAAGCTCCTCGACGCGGTGCTGCGGGCCCGCCCGGACGCCCCGTACGCGTGCAGAGGCGGCGTCTGCGGTACGTGCCGGGCGTTCCTGGTCCGCGGCGAGGTCCGGATGGACCGCAGCTACGCGCTGGAGCCGGACGAGCTGGCCGCCGGGTATGTGCTGGCGTGCCAGTCGCACCCGGTGACGGAGCAGGTCGAGCTGGACTTCGACCGCTGACCCGGCCTGGCCCGACCCGACCCGACTCGGGGCGGGCGGGACGCGGCGTGCGTCAGAGCACGTGCCCCTGCGCGCCCTTGTCGTCCACGACCGGCCGGCCGGCGGCGGCCCACGCCTCCATGCCACCCGCGACGTTCACGACGTCCATCCCCTGCTGCGCGAGGTACATCGCCACCTGCGCCGAGCGCCCGCCGGAGCGGCAGATCACGTTGATCCGGCCGTCCTGCGGCGCCGCCTCCGTCACCTCGCCGTAGCGCGCGGCGAACTGGCTCATCGGGACATGCAGGGCGCCCTCGGCGTGACCGGCCTGCCACTCGTCGTCCTCGCGGACGTCCAGCAGGAAGGCGCTGTCCGTCAGCTCGTCGATGCCGACCGTGGGTACGTGACCAAAGCTCATGCCCCGACGCTACCGGACCGCCGCCGCCCGGCGCCCGGCGCCGCCGCCCGTCCCGGCGTCAGCCGCGGGCCAGTTCCGCGAGCGTCGTCTCCTTCTCCGCCACCCGCGCCAGCAGCTCTTCGGCGATCTCCTCCAGCAGCCGGTCCGGGTCGCCGGGCGCCAGCTTCAGCATCTGGCCGATCGCGCCGTCCTCCAGCTGCTTCGCGACCGACACCAGCAGCTCCTTGCGCTGGGCCAGCCACTCCAGCCGCGCGTACAGCTCCTCGGTGCGGCTGCGCCGGGGCTCCTCGGGCGCGGGGCCGGCCTCCCACTCCGCCTTGAGCGCGGTCAGCGCCTCGACGTCCCCGGAGGCGTACGCGATGTTCACGCGGGCGATGAAGGCGCTGCGCCGGTCCGACTCGTGCTCCTCCTGGGCGAGGTCGGGGTGCGCCATGCGGGCCAGCTCGCGGTAGAGCTTGCGGGCCTCCTCGCTGGGCCGCACCCGCGGCGGCGGCGACACCGGCCGGCCGGTGAGCATGTCGGCCGCCTCCGGCGAGAGCCCGTCGGAATCGAGCCAGCCGCCGAAGAGCTCCTCGACGCCGGGCATCGGCATGACCAGCGCCCGCGCCTCGTCGGCCCGGCGCTTGTCCTCGGGGTCCCCGGTCTGCTCGGCGCGGGCCTCGGCGATGAGGGCGTCCAGCTCGTCGAGGCGGCTGTACATGGGGCCGAGGCGCTGGTGGTGGAGGCGGGAGAAGTTGTCGACCTCGATACGGAACGTCTCGACGGCCACCTCGAACTCGATGAGGGCCTGCTCCGCGGCCCGTACGGCGCGCTCCAGCCGCTCGGCGCCGCTGTCGGCGCGGGCGTGCTCGTCGTCGGGGGGCGTCTGCTCGTCGGGTTCCGCGGGTTCCGTCACCCCGCCAGCGTACGGGGTGGGCCGGGGGGCGGGACGGCCAGTTCCGCGAGGAGTGGCCTGCCCCATACGGACCGCGCCCCACCGCCGCGGGCCCCGCCCGGCACCGCTCCCGACACACGCCCGGCCCCGGTCCGGCACCGCCTCCGGAAACGGCGAGACCGGCGACGGCTGGGCCGCCGCCGGTCCGCCGACCGGGCAGGGGCGGGAGGACCACGGGCCCGGGGGCCCGGGGATCCACCGCCTCAAGAGCCGTTACCGGCTCGGACGTTGACTCGGACGTGCGCTCAGACGTTGACGCCGAAGTCCTGCGCGATGCCGCGCAGCCCCGAGGCGTACCCCTGGCCCACGGCGCGGAACTTCCACTCGGCCCCGTTGCGGTACAGCTCGCCGAAGACCATGGCGGTCTCGGTCGAGGCGTCCTCGCTGAGGTCGTAGCGGGCGATCTCGTTGTTGTCGGCCTGGTTGACGACGCGGATGAACGCGTTCCGCACCTGGCCGAAGCTCTGCTGGCGGCTCTCGGCTTCGTAGATCGACACCGGGAAGCTGATCTTCTCGATCTCGGCGGGCACGCCCGCGAGATTCACCTTCACCTGCTCGTCGTCACCCTCGCCCTCACCGGTGAGGTTGTCACCGGTGTGCTCGACGGAGCCGTCGGGGCTCTTGAGGTTGTTGAAGAAGATGAAGTGCTGGTCAGAGGATACCTTCCCGTCCGCGCCGAGCAGCAGTGCGCTCGCGTCGAGGTCGAAGTCGGCACCGGTAGTGGAGCGCACGTCCCAACCGAGGCCGACGACGACGGCAGTGAGCCCCGGCGCCTCCTTCGTCAGCGAGACGTTTCCACCCTTAGCGAGGCTGACACCCATGAATTACCCTGCCCCAATCCGGCGCGGGCCGCGCCGCTTGACGAACATTGCTGGGCCCGGCTGACCGTGGCACCCACTGGTGCAACGAGCACCCCGGGACCCCGGTTCCCGTCAGCGTACGGCGACGAATCGGACCTCGTGTCCTCGGGTCTACCACCTTCGCCGATCGCCCCGGAACCCCCCGGGCGGCGCGTTACGCCGTCCGGGCGTTTCACGTGAAACACGACCCCGGCCACCCGGCCGGGACCCGTGCCGCGCCCCAATCGTTTCATAGCTCGCTGACCAGCGCTTTCCGGTCTTACGACGCCAACCGTCCCGTCAGCCCCCGGCGACGAGGCGCGCCAGCAGCCCCTCCACCCCGGCGAGCTGCGCCGCGCCCTTGCCGGACGCCGCGACGAACCCGTCCGGACGCAGGAGCAGCCAACCCGTCCGGCGGTGGGCGACATGGGCGTACGCGAGCACGTCCGGGTGGGCGCCGGCCAGCCGCTCGGCGGCGGGCCGCAGGTCGGCGGCGTCGCCGGGGCCCAGCGTGAGGAGGCGGAAGCCGTCCTGCCCGGCGCCGGCGGCCGGGACCCACAGGGGCGTCCGGCTGCCGGGGGCCGGCAGGCCGCGGGGCGGCTTGGGCGTGGGGGCGCCGAAGAGCACGTCGGGGTAGCGGGTCAGCCGGCCGGCCAGCATGGGTGCGTACCAGCGGCGCAGCGTGCCGGTGGCCTGCATCAGGGCCCACACCCCGTTGCGTACGCGGGCGGCGACAGGACCGGCGGCGGCCTGCCGGATCATGCGGCCCGTCGTCTGGACGACCTGCTCGGCGACGGCGCGCCGCTCGGTGGTGTAGCTGTCGAGCACCGCCGGGGACAGGGTGCCGTGGATCACGCCGGCCAGCTTCCAGGCCAGGTTGCGGCCGTCCTGGATGCCGAGGTTGAGCCCCTGCCCGCCGACGACGGAGTGGACGTGGGCGGCGTCGCCGGCGAGGAACACCCTGCCGGAGCGCATGGTCCGGGCGATCCGCTCCTGGCTGGTGAAGGAGTCGACGGTGGTGGCGGTGGTGAAGCGCAGCCCGCCGGGGCCGCGTTCGTCGAGGATCTCCTGCACCGCCTCCCGCGTCATCGGCATGTCGGGCGGGACCGGGCCGGAGATGCGGACCTGGCCGCCGGGCAGCGGGGAGAGCAGCACGGTGCCCTTGCGGCCGAGGTAGTACTGCACCGCGTCGCGCCCGAAGTCGCCGGTCACCTCCCCCTCGGCCAGCAGGAACGTCATCGGTACGCTGCCGCCCTCGAACGGGATGCCGAGCTTCTGCCGCACCGTGCTGCCGACGCCGTCGGCGCCGATCAGCCAGGGCGCCGTGACGGTCTCCCGCGCACCGTCGGGGCCCTCGGTGGTGAGGGTGACGGTGTCGTCGGCGGTGCCGACGCCGGTGACGCGGACCCCGTACTCGACCCGGCCGCCGAGCTTTTCGAGGACGCCCAGCAGCAGTTGCGTGGTCTCCTGCTGCGGCAGCACCAGCGGTTCGTTCGCCTTGCCCAGCGCGACGCGGAGCGCCTTGCCGTCGGGCATGTGGTACGCGAGGGCGGCGGGCCGCACGCCGCGCGCCAGCGCGTCGTCGAGCATGCCGAGCCCGTCGAGTACGTCGAGGGTCGGCGGCCAGAGCAGGACGGCCCGGGAGCCGGTGTGCGGTTCGGTGTCGGCCTCCAGCAGCCGTACGGGCAGGCCGAGCCGCAGCAGTTCGCAGGCGGTCACCAGACCGCCGGCCGCACCGACTCCTCCGCCAGCCCCAGCGACGATCCCCACACCGCCCCCTCCGTCCGCCCCGTCTCCGCGAGCACCCCCGCGACCTCGCCCGCCAGCCGGCCGAACTTGTACGCCACCACCGTCCCCGGCCCCCGCAGCGCCTCCTTGAGGACCGCCGTGCCCGCCGTCACCGGCACCAGCGTCAGCGGCTCCGTGCCCTCCGCGAGCACCGTGCCGCCGCGCGCCGCCAGGTCCTGCATCGCGGTGATGCCCGGCACGCTCTCGATCCGTACGTCCGGAAGCAGGGCCGTGACGGTCCCGGCGAGGTAGGTGAAGGTCGAGTACACGTTGGGGTCGCCGAGGGTGGCGAACGCCACCGAGCGGTGCTCGCGCAGCAGTTCCGCGACCCGGGCGCCCGCCGCGTCCCACGCCGCTTCGCGGCGTGCGGCGTCGCTGCGCTCGTTGAGCGCGAAGACGACGCGTACGACCTTCGCCTCGTCGGCGTAGTGCAGGACCGTCGCCTCCGCGCGTCCCGTGCCGCCGCCCTCCATCACGGGCACGACGACTACCGCCGCCGCCCGCAGCGCGCCCGCGCCCTTGACCGTGACCAGCTCCGGGTCGCCGGGGCCCACCCCGACGCCGACGAGTCGCATGCTCATGCCGTTTCACACCCTTCGACGAGCCGGCGCGCCATGGCGGGGGCGGCGGCCCAGTGCACGTGCAGGTACGAGGCGTGGACACCGCCCCGTACGAATCCTTCGACGCGCCGCGCCGGCCGCGTCATCCCCCATGCGGGCGTCTCGCCG
>NZ_JACBXC010000285.1 GCF_013870535.1 Streptomyces phytophilus
CGTCCCGTCGGCTCCGTGGTCCGATTCGTGCCTGCCGTTCATGCGCACAACCGCCTCTCCCGCGTCTGACGAGTCCATCTAGAAAGCGCTTTCTGGCATGCGCGCATCAGAGTAAGCGGCCCGCGTCACGCGGTCAACGGGTCGGGGCGCCACGGCGTCTTCTGCGGCACGCAGGACCCAACCGGGCGTACGGAAGCGCACCCCCGCGCGCACCGCACCTCAGCGCGCCACGCGCCCACGGACCCGGCGGCTCAGAGCCGGACCAGCACGTCGTCCAGCTCCTTGCGCCGGATGTCCGGCACCCGCGCCCCCTCCGCCGGGTAGCCGACCGGGATCACGTACGCCGCCCGCTCCTCCGGCGGCCGCTCGCACACCTCGCCGAGGAACCGCATCGGGCTCGGCGTGTGCGTGAGCGTCGCCAGCCCCGCCTGGTGCAGTGACGCGAGCAGGAAGCCGACGGCGATGCCGACCGACTCCTTCGTGTAGTACGGGCGCGGGCTCTGCGGCCCCTTGTGCACCTCGAAGACGACGATCACCGCGGGCGCCGCCTCCAGGAACGGCTTGTGCCAGTCCGTCCCCAGCGGCGCCAGCGCCGCCAGCCACTCCGGCGAGGCCCGGCGCGCGTAGAACTCCCGCTCCGCCCGCTCCGCCGCCTCCCGCAGCCGCCGCTTGCGGTCCGGGTCGGCGACGACGACGAAGCGCCACGGCTGCACGTTGGCGCCGCTGGGCGCGGTGGCGGCGGTGCGGATCGCCCACTCCAGGACGCCGTCCGGGATCGGGCGCGGCGAGAAGTCCCGTACGGTGCGGCGGCGCGTCATCGCGTCGTGGAAGGCGCGGCTGCGCACCGGCGCGTCCGACGCCGGCACGCCGAGGGGCTCGTACGGGACGGTGGGATACGGGGCCGGATGCGGCTGCGAGGTCGTCATCAGGCCAGCAGAACACGCCCGGCGGACGTGGACTAGACCTGGTACGGGCCGAAGCCCGCCCCCGCCGCACGCCCCGGCGGCGGCGGGCACGCCGCCCCCGCTACTCCTCGAACCACGCCGCGTCCACGAAGTCCGGCCGCGGATCCAGCGCCGCCGCCAGCCGGAAGTGCCGCCGCACCTCGTCCGGGTCGCCCCCGGCCCGCTCCAGCGTGCGGGCCAGCGCGAAGTGCGCGTAGGCGTTGTCCGGCTCCCGGTCGATGACCGTGCGGAAGTCGGCCTCCGCCGCGCCGAGGCGGGCGCTCATGAAGTACGCGCGGGCGCGCAGCAGCCGCGGCGAGACCTTCTCGGGATGGGCCTCGACCAGCGGGTCGAGCAGTTGGACCGCCCCGCGCGGATCGCGGGCGGCGAGCAACTGCTCGGCCGCCCGGTAGTCGACGACGTCGGTCTCCGGGCTGCGCTCGGCCACGGCGAACTCCTTCCTCGTCTTCTCCGTCTCCGTCTTCCCTCTGACGTCTTCCGCTCTCCGACCGGGAGACCGCCGGGAGACGATTCGCCTTCAACACGGGATCATGCCCCGCTGTTCCGCCCCCTGACCCCCTTGCGTGCCACCAGTTCCTCCCAGAGCTTCCGTACCCGCTCCGCCAGCTCCGCCTGCGTCCCGTCGTTGTCCACGACGATGTCGGCGATCGCCAGCCGCTGTTCCCGCGTGGCCTGCGCCGCCATCCGGGCGCGCGCCTCGTCCTGCGCCATGCCGCGCAGCCGCACCAGCCGGTCGAGCTGGGTTTCGGGCGGGGCGTCGACGACCACGACGACGTCGTACAGTCCGGCGAGGTCGTTCTCGGCCAGCAGCGGCACGTCGTTCACGACGACCGCGTCCGGGCCCGCCGCCTCCTGGAGCGCGGCGGAGCGGTCGCGGACCAGGGGGTGGACGATCGCGTTCAGCGCCCGGAGCCGGTCGGCGTCGGCGAAGACGATGCCGCCGAGCTTCGCCCGGTCCAGGCTCCCGTCCGCGGCGAGCACGCCGTCGCCGAACTCCGCGACGACCGCGGCCAGCCCCGGGGTGCCGGGCTCCACCACCTCGCGGGCGATCCGGTCGGAGTCGACGATCACGGCCCCGTACGAGGCCAGCAGCCGCGACACCGCGCTCTTGCCGGCGCCGATCCCGCCGGTCAGTCCCACCGTCAGCATGGGTCAAGCCTAGGCCGCGCACGCGCGAGAGGCGGAGGCCGGAGCGTACGGTCCGCGCTCCGGTCCCCGCCCCCGTGCGGTCCGGGCCTCAGTCGCCCTCCTCGCGCTCCGCGAGGAACTGCTCGAAGGCGCTGCCCAGCTCGTCCGCCGAGGGCAGTTCCGCGGGCTCGGCCATCAGGTTCTCCCGGTCGTCGCCGCCGGCCAGCGCGTCGTACTGGTGCTCCAGCCCGCGGACCATGCCCACCAGTTCCTCGTCGCCCTCGTCGACCTGGCGCTCGATCTCGTTCTGCACCTTGAGGGCCTCGGAGCGCAGCGCGTGCGCCACCCCCGGCAGGACGAGGCCCGTCGCGGAGGTGATCGACTCCAGGACGGTCAGGGCGGCGTCCGGGTACGGGGTGCGGGCCAGGTAGTGCGGCACGTGCGCCGCGACGCCGAGGACGTCGTGCCCGGCCTCGCCGAGCCGGTACTCCAGCAGGGCGTCGGCGCTGCCGGGGACCTGCGCCTCGTCGAAGACGCCGCGGTGGCCCGGCACCAGGTCGATGCGGTTGCCGTGCGGCGTGAGGCCCACCGGGCGGGTGTGCGGCACGCCCATGGGAACGCCGTGGAAGTTGACCGCCAGGCGCACGTTCAGCCGCTCCACGATCTCCCGGACGGCCTCGGCGAAGCGCTCCCACTCCACGTCGGGCTCGGGGCCCGACAGCAGCAGGAACGGGCTGGCGGTCGCGTCGCGGACGAGGTGGAGTTCGAGCGTGGGGACCTCGTACGCGGCCCAGTGGTCGCGGCGGAACGTCATGAGGGGCCGGCGCGCGCGGTAGTCCACGAGCCGGTCGTGGTCGAAGCGGGCGACGACCTCGTGCGGAAGGTCGTCGAGCAGCCGCTCGATGATCTGGGCGCCGGTCTCGCCGGCGTCCATGAAGCCTTCGAGGTGGTAGAGCAGGGTCAGCCCCGCCGAGTCGTGCTCCAGCACCGCGTCGACGGCCGCGAGCCCGCTGGGGTCCCATTCGTACATGCTCATGAGGGTGTAACACCCCGCGTGCCCGCGGTGATTCCCGGTGACGCGGACGGAATCGCGCGCGGGGCGGCCACAGGGCCCGTACCCCAGGTCAGCCGGGCCGCCGGCCCGCGGAATCCGGCCGGACCGGCTGGCTGGATCATGACGTACGGCGGCGGAACCTCGCCGCGGCGTATAGCGTCCTTCTTCGCAGAAGGAGGGGGTCGTCGTGCCTGAGGAGGGGCCGGGAGGAGAAGTCCCGGGCCGGCGCGGTGGGTTGCGGGAGCCGCTACGGCCCCGCCGAGGGGGGCGGCGCCGCATGTCGCGCTCGCTCACGCTCGCCGCCATCGGTGCCTGCGTCATCGTGATCGCGAGCATCGTCGTGTCCGCATGGCCAGGCGGCACCGGGCTGAGACCGCCGGGGATGCCGTCGCCCGACGCCACCACGGCCGCCGCCTTCACGGGCGTCTACCGCATAGGGGCCCTCGGGGACGCCGACCCGGGCGGCGGGCGCGACACCGTCCTGACCCGGAGCGTGACCCGCGCGCTCGCCGACCACGGCAGCGGCAACGGCACCGGCGGCGGCAACGGCGGGGTGGCGACGCCGCCGCTGGGCGTGTCGGACCTCACCGCCCACAAGGAGTCCACCGAGCCCGCGAACCGCAGCCTGATAGCCCGCTGGGTGGAGATGGAGCCGGGCCTGACCGGGGTCGTCGGCGGCGATCCCGCCCTCAACCTGCCGGAGAGCGGCCTGACGTCCTTCCGCCTCCCTGTCGTACGCGCCTGCCGCCACGACGGCGCCGGCCTCAGCCCCGAGCCGCGCTACGCCGACACCAACGAGCTGCGCTCCTCCGCGTCCACCGCCGACATGGGCGTCGTCCTGGCCCGCCACCTCGCCGCCGCCCCCGGGGTCCGCAAGGTCTACGTCCGCGGCGACACCGCCGCCGACCCCACCCGGGCGCTGATCGACCGGCTGCGCGCGGACGGCGTCGAGGTGCGCGCCGGCGACGCGGGGCAGCTCGCCGACGGCATCGGCCGGTTCCGGCCGGACGCGGTGTTCCTGGAGGGCGGGGCGCGGAACCTGGCGGAGTGGCTGGAGCAGGTCGAGGACAGCGGGTTCGACGGCGTGAAGTCGCTGTGGGATCCGACGGCGCCGACGTGCACCGGCCGCAACGCCGCCGCCGACGCGGACTTCTCCGTGCCGGACGGCTGGCTGACCGTCCGCGGCCACTACGACGTCCGCCTGGACCCCGACGCCGACCGCCGCGCCGCCGTCCGCAAGGCCCTCGGCGCCGAGCTGGCCACCCGCCCGTACGCCGTCGAGACCTACGACGCGGCCCGGGCCATGCTCTCCGCCTGGGACACCGTCTCGGCGGAGGAGCGCAACAGCAACGAACCGGATTTGGCCCGCGCCGCGCTGGCCGAGGCGCTGCCGACGGTGCAGGTGCGGGGGACGCTGGGCGGCTGGTGGAAGGAGCTGTCGCAGGCCGAGGCGCACCCGGTGGTGTGGCTCGACCTCCGGGAGGACGGCCGGTGGCGGCAGGAGGCGGAGGAGCGCCGCTGAGACACGGGACCCTCCGAGCGGCGCGGGTCGTACGGCACGTGTACGGACGTGCACGCGCCCTGCTGCACGCGAAGGCCCGCCCGTACGCCGTGGCCGTGGCCGTGGCCAGGGCCGTACGGGCGGGCCTTCGCGCGTCCGCCGCCTGCCGCCGTCCTACGAGATCCCGGCGCCCCGCTGCCCGGACGGCTCCCGCGCCTCATCTCCCGCGAAGGCACCCGGGCCCTCGGGAGCCTGCGGCTCCTCGGGGCGCTCCAGCGCCACCTTCGGCAGCCTCCTGGCCAGCGGGCCCGGCAGCCACCAGGCGTGCCGGCCGAGCAGCTGCATCACAGCGGGCACGACCAGGCAGCGGATCACCAGGGCGTCCAGCAGGATCGCCACCGCGAGACCGAGCCCGAACTGCTGCAGCATCCGGTCCGGGCTGAGGATGAACGCCGCGAACACCACGATCATGATCAGCGCCGCGGCCGTGATCACCTGCCCGGTGACGGCCAGGCCCTCGCGTACCGCGTGCGCGGCGTTCTTCGTACGCTCCCACTCCTCGTGCATCCGGGAGACGAGGAAGACCTCGTAGTCCATGGAGAGCCCGAAGACGATGGCGAAGATCATCACGGGGATGAACGCCTCGATGGGCCCCTGCTCCACGCCGAACCAGCCCTCCTGGAACACCAGCGTGATCACGCCGAGCGCGGCACCGATGGACAGCAGGTTCAGCACCGCCGCCTTGAGGGGGATCCACAGCGAGCGGAACACCACCATCAGCAGCAGCGTCGACAGGCCGACGACGAGGGCGACGAACAGCGGCATCCGGTCGGCGACGGTGTCGGAGAAGTCCTGGGCACCGGCGGTGGCGCCGCCGACCAGGTACTCCGCGTCCGTCTGCGCCGCCAGCGGCGGCAGCACGTCGTCGCGCAGGTCGTGCACGAGGTCGGCGGTCTCCGCGTCCTGCGGCGCCGACTCGGGGAAGACGATGACGGTGGCGACCTCGCCGTCCTCGGACGGCAGCGGCGGGCTCGTCGCCGCGACGCCGTCGGTCTGCGCGATCTGCGCCTGCGCCTGCTCCCCCGCCTCGGCCGCGCCGGTGCCGCCGCCGCCCTGCGCGACGACGAAGAGCGGGCCGTTGAAGCCGGGCCCGAAGCCCTCGGCGAGCAGGTCGTACGCCTTCCTGCTGGTGGTGGAGGTCTGGTCGTTCCCGGCGTCGGCGAAGCCGAGCCGCATCCCCAGCGCCGGTGCCGAC
>NZ_JACBXC010000286.1 GCF_013870535.1 Streptomyces phytophilus
CCGCGGCGGCTTCGCTGTAAGGTTCTTCGTCACGTCGTGCGCAGCGCAGCGCAGCGCCGTGTCACGTGACACCGGTAGGTGCGTAGCGCGTCGGCATTCTCCTCCGGAAAAATCCGCTAAAACCAGCTGTAATGCCACACCGGTTTCGCGCATTATTGCTACGCATATCGACTCCCGACGGATGGAGAATCCCTTGATCACCAACCGCGTTCGTGCCCGTGCAGCCGCCTCGGTGCTGGCCGCAGCCGCCCTGACCGCGGGGCTCGCGGCCTGTGGCGGCGACAGCCTGGAGGAAAAGGGCGGCACGGACTCGCCGGACGACGACAAGTCATCTCTGGTGGTGGGCCAGGCCGGGTTCACCGTCTCGACGGTGACCGCCGAGCTGTACTCGGCGATGCTGAAGGACGCCGGCCACGACGTCACGATAAAGAAGCTGGAGAACCGCGAGCTCTACGAGCCCGAGCTGGAGAAGGGCAGCATCGACGTCTTCCCGGAGTACGCCGCCACCCTCGCCGAGTTCCTCAACGCGAAGGAGAACGGCGTCGAGGCACCGGAGAAGAACCCCGTCGCGTCGAACGACGCCGACGAGACGGTGACCGCCCTGCGCAAGCTCGCCGAGCCCCGCGGCCTGAAGGTGCTCGACGCCGGCGACGCCGTCGACCAGAACGCCTTCGCCGTCTCCAAGGACTTCGCCGCAGAGAACGACCTCAAGACCCTCAGCGACCTCGGCAGGACCGGCGACGGCATCCGCCTCGCGGCGGGCGACGAATGCCCGGAGCGCCCGTTCTGCGAGCCGGGCCTGGAGAAGACGTACGACATCGACATCACGAAGATCGACCCGCTGGGCGTGGGTACGCCCGCGGCCAAGCAGTCGGTCCAGGACGGCACCAACCAGCTCGCCCTGACGACGACCACGGACGCCACCCTGGACGACTTCGACCTGGTACTCCTGGAGGACGACAAGGGCCTGCAGAACGCGGACAACATCCTCCCCGTCGTCAACGCCAAGGAGGCGGGGACGAAGGAGATCGCCGCCACGCTGGACAAGCTGACGCGGGTGCTCACGACCGACGACCTGATCGAGCTGAACCGCAAGGTCGACGCCGAGCGGATGAAGCCGGCGGACGCGGCGAAGGAGTACCTGGAGGAGAAGAACCTCCTCGGCTCCTGACCCGGCCGGACACCACCCCGGACCCCCTGCCCCAGCCGGCTCACCCCGGCGGCGCAGGGGGTTCGGCACCGGCCCGGCCCCGCTCCTCCCGGTCTTCCTTCCCTACGCCGTTCAGCAGGTCCACGATCCTCCGCGCGCGGGTGGCCGAAGTCGCCGTCAGCCGGGTCCACGACCCGTCCCGGAAGGAGATCGTGAAGTCGACCTGGCCCACGCTGAACGTCTTGACCGCGGCACCGGCGATGTCCTGACGGGGCAACGCCCAAAGGGCCGTCTCGGATCCCGGGACCTTCGTGCCCTCGCCCCACGAGACGAACCACCGGTTGCCCCGCGACATCTCCTCGTACGACGTGATGCGCACGAGGTCCGCGGACTCGCCCAACTCGATCTCGGTGACGGTCCGCCAGGACCGCCGGGAGGGATCGAGCTGCCAGGGCAGCGTACGGGCCCTCTCACCCTCGCCCGCCCACATCACGGGGAAGTCGTCGATCTCGTTCTCCCGCTCCTCCAGCTTCCCCCGCTTCTCCTCGGAAACCGGGAAGCCCCCGAGAGCGTCGAGGATGATGACGAAGGGGAGAGCCAGGATCCTGACGGTCACCATGAAGACGACAAGGCCGAGCCTTCTGAAGAAACCCCGCACCGCGAACGGCTTTCCGGGCGGCCACCCGGGCAGGTCGCGCTCGATGTCGTTGCGCTCGTGATCGCGAAAGGAGCGCCGCTTCCGCACGGACATGGCGTCGCCACTGGCAAACTTGACCCGGAAACGTTCCAGTCCGTCGTCCATTCATCCTCCCTGTTCCCGAGGCGGAGAAAAACTCACGGTCTGCAGAACGACGGCCGTCATCTCGCAGAACTCCCCCAGTAGTCCATCGACGCGGTATCGAGCGTGAACACCCCGATGTACGGCCCGGTGGGAAACGGGACGTGGGCCTGGATCTGCCCGGCGCGGAGCCTGGTCTCCTGCCCGCCGCCCGCAAGCTCGGCGGGCACGGTGAACTCGCGTAACGACACCGAGGAAACAGCGGGCCCGCAGGGCAGGTCGTGCCACCGCACGTCGTTCATCGAATCCCGGACGAGGACTTCCCGTATCCCCGTGGCGGCGGCTTCGACGGACGGATGCCCGCTCTCCACCGCACCCACGTTGAACGCACAATGCGCAACCCCGCCCTCGTCCCGGGCGAACAGCCCCAGCGCCGCATACTCATGACCGCAACTCCCCATCAGCTCCCCCATCCCGGCGTAGTACGGGGCGGTGGAGGCCCAGAGGGCGTCGTCACCGCGGGGGAAGAGTTCCCGTACGAACTCGTCGGCCAGGGCTGCGCGTTCTTCGGCGGCGGCGGCGAGGGGCAGGGAGTGGAAACCGTCGGGAACGGTGAACCAGACGGGAGGTATGCCGTCGGGGTGGGGAGAAGTCATGGGAGTGGCACCGATTTCAGTCGAGATCACCGGGCTGCAATGTGGGCTGTCCACCTTCCGGACTCATCAGATGCATGGTTCCCCCGGCGATACCGTTGACCGGATCCGCAGAGTCGGACCAGGCTTCGAACAGGAGGTTGCCGCTGGGCCGCCTGGTGACGATGCCGTGGCGGTAAACGGCGCCCGGTCCACCTGCTTTTCCATCGGATGGCGCACGCTCTGCCAGGTAGGTGTCGATGGCGTTCCGCTGGGGCGCAGTGAGCTGATCCGGCGGGAGGAAGGTGGACGAGATATGCCGGAGGATGCGATTCACGGCATTCTCGCTGTAGGAGTGGAGTCGGCACCACGAGCGGTCGGTGAACGTGATCGTGAAGTTCCGACGGCCCTTGCTGAACTGCTTGCGCTCCGCCCGGGCGAGGGACGACCGGTCCGCCTCCCAGAGGGGTTCGTCGCGGGACGTGTCGTCGTCGGGAAAGCCCACGAGCACCAGGCGCGCATCGGTGACGATCAGGTGTGTCCGGAAGCTCGCGGGGCGGCGGGCGGGATCGGCTTGCCACGGAAGCGTTCTGGCGATCCCGCCTTCCGGCGCCCACATGACGGGGAAGTCGTCGACCTCGTTCTCGGGATCCTCGCTCTTGCCGCGAACCCTGGGCTCGCCGAACGGGGACCCCACAGCCCCCAGGATGCCCGCGGTCAGGGCGACCAGCGAATGGCTGACGACGCCCGCCTTCCTGGCCGTACTCCGGGCATTCCGGTCCGCCCGGCTGCGCACGGCGTAAGTCGGCCCCTCCGGCCATCCCGGCAGCTCATGCTGGATGTCACGACGCTCGGTGTCCCGGAACCAGCGCATACCGGAAACCGGCGCCGCCATACCTGTTGCGAACTCCACGGGCCCGCGGCTGAGTAACGTCTCCCCTCGGCGCGGCTCCCACGCTGCCATGATCCATCCTCTCCTCACTCGCCGAACGCGGCCTCGAAACGATCACCGATGTGCACATCGACACCGAGGTGCTGCGGAATAGTCACCAGTTTCGGTGCCATCTTCAGTCCGGAGTCCAGCATCCGCCCGCCGGCGGAGAACGGATCGATGGCAATCTTCTTGAAGCTGAGGGCGCTGAGCCCTTTGGTGCCGATCAACTGGCCGTCCCCGTAGCCCTTCTGCGCAATTCCGAGCATGCGACTCTGCAGCCCACTTCCCTTGGCCGTCAGAAGGCCGACCTCACTGCGCCCCCAAAGCGCGACACTCTTGAATGGCTTGTAGCCACCGATGACCTTGCCGGCGCCTTCACCGAACGACACGAAGTTGCGCGCGACATGCGAGTCCGCGGCGTAGTTCGTGCCAAGTTGCGCAACGCGCGCTTGCGCCGCCTCAAGGTTGGCCAGCTTCGCGCCCTTGGTGAACGCCCCCGCAACAGGAATGACGCCGAGGGCGTCCAAGCCGATCGTGGTCCAGCTGACGTCCGCCCCCGCCGCCTTGGCGATCCCGTGCGTGGCGAGCGTCAGCCCTCCTGTGATCAGCGCCGCCGTCGCGAAGGCCGCCCCGATCCCGAAGGGCGCCGTGACGATGGCGAGCACCGCGAGCGCGGCCGTGACGTAGCTGAGTACGTCGCCTATTGCCTTGATCAGGTCCGCGTGGTCCTGGACCCAGTCGAGGGCGTCACCCAGGGCGTCGGACACTCCACTGGCGATACGGTCGAACAGCCCCGGCTCGTCCGGGGCGATGTCGCCTGCGGTGTCGAGTTCCCGGCAGATCGACCACGCCTCGGCGAAGTAGCGCTCCTTGAGGGCCTCCGCCCGGCTCCGCACCCCGTCCAGCGCGTCTCCGGCCTCCTCGGCGGCCTTCTCGCGCTTGTCCTGCTGCTTCTGCTGCGCGTCCGACGCCTTGTCGTCATCCGACGCACCGGGAAAAGGCGCCGCCTTCCCCGCGTCGACCAACCGCCGCGCGTCCCCGAGGGCCTCCTGCTTGCGCCGCGCCTCGCGCTCCAGCGCACGCGCCTCGTCCTGGAAGCGGTCCATCTCGTCGGACCAGCGCCGCAGCGCTCTTGCCGCCTTTTCGAACGAGGTGTGCGCCCGCTTGATGTCGGGCGTGACGTTGTCGGCCACGTGGTCGGAGAAGGCGTTCGCGGCTTTGCCCTTCCAGACTCCCTGGTCGAGGCGCTCCAGTTCTTTGGCGGTGGTCCCCAGTTCACCGGCCAGCCGGCCGATGGTACGGGCCAGATACTTGGTGCTGTGGGCGTCACCGGGTGCGGGGTCGAAGCCGAGGGTGGGATAGTCCTTGTCGGCCACGTCAGCTCCCCTTGGGCTGGAGGGCTGCTTCCAGTTCCTTTTCCAGTCCGTCGAAGTCCGTGGCGATCTTCCGCAGCATCTTGGCCGCGCCGTCGGCGTGCTCGCCGAGTTGCTCGATCCCGTACTCCCACGACTCGGCGAAGTCCTGCAGCTCGCGCGTGAGCATCCAGGCGCCGACGACGTCGGTGTCGGTCCCCTTCATCGAGCGGGCGGCGTAGTCCAGGCGTTTGGCCATGGTCGTGAAGGTAAAGCACAGCTCGTCGAGAACGTCGCCCTTGATCTTCAAGTCTGCCATCCGGGTCCTTCCGAGGGGTCGACGGCCCGTGGGAAGTGACGCTAGCGAATCGGAATGCCGCCACACCACCCCGAATCCCTCTGAGGCATTGCCTATTGAGGTAATGATGGAATTCCATTGGCCGCGCACTTCCAGCCGGGGCACGTTGCGTCCCGGCGCGACCCTTTCGTCTGGCATTGGCGCAATCTGCAAGGGTGGAATTCCATAGCGGGCCCCGTGTCCGGGTCGTCCCGATCGCCGGGCGGGTGTCTCCCTGCGAACAGTCGGGACGGGGGTGCCGGGTGGGTGGGACGTAACTGGCGGGAAACGATTGGTTCTGGGCTGCTCCATTTGGGACATCTGCACGGTAAGTTGCGGCCTATGTCACGTGGACGCCATCGCTTCTCCTCGCCGATGCGCGGGCTGCTGCCGCCCGTGTCGTTCGCCGCGGTCGCGCTGGGTTGCGCGGCTGGGGCCTGGTTGGTTTCCGGGGACGGGCCCGCCGTGCGCTGGTTGGCCGTGGGGGCGGCCGGGGCCGCTGCGGGGGCCTCGGCGCTCATGCGGCTGCGGGATCGTATGGCCGCTCTGCAGGTCACCGAGGCCACCGGGGCGCTGGCGCGGGCCGACCGGCGGCATGAGGAGCAGGTCGCCGAGTTGAAGGGCGACCTTGAGGAGGCCCGGCGGATACGCGGGGAGTTGGAGAGGCGGCTCGGGTCGCGGCACGTCGACCTGGCGCGGTTGCGTACGGATCACGCC
>NZ_JACBXC010000287.1 GCF_013870535.1 Streptomyces phytophilus
GACCCGCCGCTGTCGCGCAGGTCGTAGCGCACGGCACGGCGCCCGCCGGCGGCCAGCCGGTCGCAGAGCGCGTCGGGCCAGGAGAGCATCGTCGTCCCGCCCACGAGCAGGACGAGCGGCGCGTCGTCGGCACCGAAGGACTCGATGCCCAGGGTGATCCCGTTGACGTCGACAGTGGTCATCGGATCACCCGGAAGCGTTCGTAGGCGGCGTCGGACAGGACGCCGCTGATGTGATGGATCATGTAGGGGCAGACCGGATCCGCCGCCGGAACTCATCGCTCCCGGACGAAATGCCTGGTGGCCGCGGTCGGCGGGGGCGCAGGTGCTCGGTCACGGCGGCGCGGTCGGGGACTGCGGGGAGCCGGGGGTGATCAGGCCCGTCTCGTAGGCGGCGATGACCGCCTGCGCGCGGTCGCGGAGCTGGAGCTTGGCGAGGATACGGGCCACGTGCGTCTTCACCGTCGCCTCGCTGAGCCGGAACCGGGCGGCCAGCTCCGCGTTGCTGTGGCCGCGCGCCAGCGACTCCAGCACCTCCAGCTCGCGCCGGGTCAGCGCCGACAGGTCGCGGTGCAGCGTCGCCGCGCGGTCGTCGCGGACGGCGAAGCGCTCCACGAGGCGGCGGGTGATGGTGGGGGCGAGGAGCGCGTCGCCGGAGCGGACGAGGCGGACGGCGGCGGCCAGGTGCTCGGGGGTGACGTCCTTGAGCAGGAAGCCGCTGGCGCCGGCGGCGAGCGCCGCGTACACGTACTGGTCGAGGTCGTACGTGGTGAGGATGATGACCCGCGGCGCGCCCGGCCCCGGCCCCGGGTCCCGGCCGTCAGCGCCGAGGAGGCGGCGCGTGGCCTCCAGGCCGTCCATGCCCGGCATGCGGATGTCCATCAGCACCACGTCGGGCCGGCTGCGGCGGACCGCGGCCACCGCCTCCTCGCCGTCCGTCGCCTCGCCGACGACATCGATGCCGTCGGCGGCGAGGATCATCCGGAAGCCGGTGCGCACCAGCGCCTGGTCGTCGGCGATCACCACCCGCGGCGGCTGGTCCGCCTCCCCGGGTCCTGCCTGCGTGCCCACGTCCCCTCCACGGCCGTCCTCGCGGGGACCGCGGGCCCCTGCCCGGCCGCGGTCAGCGTACCGGTGCAGTCTGACAAGACGTCCGGCGCGGCGGATCGGCCGAGAGGCCCCATACGTCTCAACTTCCCGACTACGCCGGAAGAATGACCCCGCGGCCCGGGGCCGGATTCCACCTGTACGAAATCGGCCGTGAACCCCGCTGTGCCGAATACCGCGGCCGGCACCGAGATGCCGTAAGAAGGTGAAATCTACGGCCATTGCCGCCCCTTGTGGCCCCGAGAGCGCGCTCCTACACTCGGGCCGACCCTTATCAGGGTTCGCGCAGTAGTGCTCGATTCTCACACCAAGAGGAGGGCTCCCCGCATGCTGCGAAAGTTGGGTATCGGCGTTATGGCCGCTGCCGCAATCGTCACTCTGTCCTCGGCCCCAGGGGCCACCGCCGCCCCCGCTCCCGCACCGGAGCGTACGGCCGCCACCACGCTGTACTACGACGACAGCCAGGCCGGTGAATTCAAGAGCGCGGTGGCCGCAGGCGCCGAACAGTGGAATTCCACGGTGCAGAACGTCAAGTTGGCGAAGGCCCCGGCGGGCACCCGCGCCGAGATCACGGTCATCGCCGACGACGGCTGGCCGCGCGCCACTCTCGGCCCGGTCCGCCCCGGCGGGCGCGCCACGGTCTGGTTCGGCCGCCAGGCGGTCAACGAGGGCTACGACACCACCCGTATCGCCTCGCACGAACTGGGCCACAGCCTCGGGCTGCCCGACATGAAGCCCGGCCCGTGCTCGTCGCTGATGTCCGGCTCGACAGCCGGCGTGAGCTGCACCAACCCCGTCCCGAACGCGACCGAGCGGGCGCAGGTGGAAGCCAACTACGGCGGCGGCTTCGCCGGCCTCGTCCCGATGGACGGACGCATCGTCGTCGACGCGCCCTGAGCATCGGATCGCACGTACGACACCACCCGTGGCCGGGAAGGCGCCTTCCCGGCCACGGGCCGCGCCCGGATCCGTACGCGCGCATTCGCCTCCCGGAAGGCCCGCGGAATTCCCCCCGAATACCACAGACCGTGCGCGTCCCGCACCGTACCCCTCCGCGCCCGCCTGATCGTCGTGTGTGAGGGTGGCTCCATGCCGAACACGCCGACCTTCGTCCTCGTTCACGGGGCGTTCGCGAACTCCTTCTCGTTTGCGCCCCTGCAGGCGGAACTCGCCCTGCGCGGACACCGCTCGCTCGCCGTCGACCTGCCGGGCCACGGATTCGGCGCCACGTTCCCCGCGGCCTATCAGGCGCCGCAGGATCCCGACGCGCTCGCCACCGCGCCCGGCAGCATCAAGGGCGTCACACTCGCCGACAACGCGGCGCACCTCATCGGCGTCCTGGAGCGGGTGAAGCGGAACGGCCCGGCGGTCGTCGTCGCGCACAGCCGCGGCGGCATCACCGCCACCGCCGCCGGCAACGCCCGCCCCGACCTGATCGACCGCGTCGTCTACGTCTCCGCCTGGTGCCCCGTCGAACTCGACGTGAACGACTACTACGGCGAGCCCGAGATGGCCGGCGTCGACGCCTCCGGGCTCGCGCGCGCCCTCGCCGGCGACCCGGCCGCGCTCGGCCTGATCCGCACCAACTTCCGCACCGCGGACCCCGAAGCGCTCGCCGCGTTCCGGCACGCGTTCGCCGCCGACCTCACCGACGACGAGTTCCGGACCTTCCTCAACACCTTCCAGCCCGACGAGAACCTGGACGTCGGCTCGTCCGCCGACCGCGCGCAGGCGGACACCTGGGGCCGGATCCCGCGCAGTTACGTGCGGCTGGCGGACGACGTCAGCATGCCGCCCGCCATGCAGGACCGGCTGATCCGCGAGGCCGACGCGCTGACCCCGGGCAACCCGTTCGACGTGCACACCGTGCCCGGCGGCCACCTGCGCTGGCTGGTGCACCCCGAACCGGCCGCCGACGTCCTGGCCGGACTGGCGGCGGTCTGACCGGACGCGGCAGGCCGGGCCGGAACGCGCCGGCCAAGGGCGCGGCGCGCCCCGTTCTCACCAGCCGACGGCCACCACCATCCACTGCGGGTTCTGGACGGACACGAAGGAGGACTGCTCGGCGACGTCGTCGTACGGGAAGCCGTACGCGAGGTTGCCGATGGCGCGCTCGTGCCAGAACGCGGCGTAGTAGTTCGCCGGACCCTGCCGGTAGAAGCGGCTCGGGTCGTTCCACTGGTCCCGCGGCAGTTCGGCGACGTGCCGGTTGAGCGCCGCGCAGCCGGGGGCGTCGCCCGCGAGCGGGCCGGAGCAGCCGAAGATCTCCTGGGTCGAGGCGTCCATGCCCACCGACCGGGCGTAGTCGCTCATGTAGGCGGCGTGCTGCCCGCCCGGCCGGAAGTCCGGCACGCTGCCGGGGGAGGGGATGCGGTACGGCGCCTGCACCTCGGCCAGCGACGCGAACTCCGGCGGCATGGCGTCCGCGAACGCCTGCCACGTGGCCTCGCGGGGCTCCTGGAACGTCGCGTAGTCCTCGCCGACCTGCTTGTCGGCGCCGTCGTGGCCGTGCACCCGCATCGCGAGCTTGAGCGCGAAGGCGTCGACGCGGGTGGTGTTCCCGTGGAAGGCGTCGGAGCCGACGGTGAACTCGATGAAGTCGGAGTACTGGCTGTCGGGCGAGCCGAGGTGGAAGTACATCCGGCCGGCGGAGTTGGCGGGCATGTCCAGGTACGGCTGCTCGGCGATCGAGCGGGTCTGCCCGCCGAAGGACCAGAAGACCTGGTCGTCGGGGTACTGGCCGTTGGTCCTGTTGAGGATCTGCACCGTCAGCACGTTCTGCGCCGGCGGGATGGCGCCCGTGTCGCCCCAGAAGGAGTCCGGCGGCGGGTCGCCCGCCGCCGCGGCGGTCGCGGGGGCCGGGCCGGGCGCGGGCGGGACCGCGCCCTGGGCGGCGGCGCCGGTGCGGTCGGCGAGCGCGTAGCAGACGAGCAGCAGCAGGGCGGTTGCGGCCGTCAGCAGGCCGCGGCGGCGTCTGGACCACGCCGGGTGCGCGGGGTACATGCGGTGCTCCTTCGCTGTGGGGGCGTACACGGCCCGAGGCGGGAGCTGCCCGGCGGGCCGGGCGTACAGAGAGCGCTCTCAGAGCGTCGTGAGGGGCGGGTGCGTTGTCAAGAGGAACGGCTGTACGACCTCCGGGAGTTGAACACCGCGGGTGCCCGCCGGACCCATTGACTGCATGACATGAAGGGAGTTCACTCACCTCGCGCAAAGGTATGGACCATGCTCCACGCTCGACCCCCAATGCATCGAGGTGAGCTTCCATGTTCGTACGACGACGCAGACATCCGCTCCGCAAGGCCGTGCTCGTCGCGATGGCCCTCGCCGCCGCGCTGGCAGTGCCGCTGCCCGGCGCCGCCGGCGCGGCACCGGCACCGGGACCCGGCGGGAAGGCCGAAGCCGCGCCCTACGCCGTCACGTTCGAGGACAACTTCGACGGCCCGGCCGGCTCGGCGGTCAACGGAGGCAAGTGGCTGATCGAGACCGGCGACAACGTCAACAACCACGAGCGGCAGTACTACACCGCGGGCAACGCCAACGCCGCGCTCGACGGCCAGGGCAACCTGGTCATCACCGCCCGGCGGGAGAACCCCGGCAACTACCAGTGCTGGTACGGCCGGTGCGAGTACACCTCCGCCCGGCTCAACACCTCCGGCCGCTTCACCACCACGTACGGCCACGTCGAGACCCGGATGAAGCTGCCGCGCGGGCAGGGCATGTGGCCCGCGTTCTGGATGCTCGGCAACGACATCGGCCAGGTCGGCTGGCCCGCCAGCGGCGAGATCGACGTGATGGAGAACGTCGGCTTCGAGCCGAGTACGGTCCACGGCACCCTGCACGGGCCGGGCTATTCCGGCTCCGGCGGCATCGGCGGCGGGTACACGCTGCCCGGCGGCCAGCAGTTCGCGAACGGCTTCCACACCTTCGCCGTCGACTGGTCGCCGAACGAGATCACCTGGTCCGTCGACGGCAACGTCTACCAGCGGCGCACGCCCGCCGACCTCGGCGGCCGGCAGTGGGTGTTCAACAAGCCGTTCTTCCTCATCCTCAACCTCGCGGTCGGCGGCTACTGGCCCGGCGACCCGGACGGCAGCACGTCCTTCCCGCAGCAGCTCGTCGTCGACTACGTCCGCGTCAGCACCTCCGACGGCGGCGGGGGCAACTCCGGTACGTTCACCGGGGCGGGCGGGAAGTGCCTCGACGTGGCCGGCGCAAGTCCCGCCAACGGCAGCGCCGTCCAGCTCTACGACTGCAACGGCACCACCGCGCAGCGCTGGACCGTGGGCACCGACGGCACCGTCCGCGCCCTCGGCAAGTGCCTCGACGCCGCCGCCGCGGGCACCGCGAACGGCACCCGGGTGCAGCTCTACGACTGCAACGGCACGGGCGCCCAGCGCTGGTCGTACAACTCCGCCACCCGCGACATCGTCAACCTGGCCGCGGACAAGTGCCTGGACGCGCTGGGCGGCTCGACGGCCAACGGAACGCCGACGCAGCTGTGGACCTGCACGGGCGCCGCGAACCAGAAGTGGACGCTCAACTCCTAGGCGCCGTGGCCCCGTCGGGGCGTCGGGAAAGCGCTCTCACCGGTACGGACCAAAGCCTTGACACCGCTTCCCGGCGCCCCCTTAACTTCAACACGTGAAATAGCCGGACCCCCCACACGACTTCACCGCCGTGCCCGGCCGCCGCAGCCCGCCGTCCCTGGATCCCGTGCGCTCGCATGCCCGGACGCGGCGGCAGGCGGCCCGGGTGCCGGCGAGAAGAGGACGGTGACAGCACAT
>NZ_JACBXC010000288.1 GCF_013870535.1 Streptomyces phytophilus
GGACATCGGCGGCACGCTCCTCGCGGTCCGCGAGGACCCGCTGACGATCGCCGACGGCCCGGAGGCGGTTCTCGGCCACGTCGAACGGACCATGCAGCGGCTGCTGGAGGAGGCGGGCCGCGACCCCAAGACGCTCCGCTCCATCGGCGCCGGCGTGCCGGGCCCGGTGGAGTTCTCCACCGGGCGCCCGGTGGACCCGCCGATCATGCCCGGGTGGCACCAGTTCCCCATCCCGGAGTTCTTCGACGAGCGCTTCGGCGTCCGCGCCCTGGTGGACAACGACGTGAACGTCATGGCCCTGGCCGAACAGCGCCGGGCCTTCCCCGACACGTCGTACCTGCTCTACCTGAAGGTGGGCACGGGCATCGGCTGCGGCATCATCGCCGACGGCCGCCTGCACCGGGGCGCGCAGGGCTCGGCGGGCGACATCGGCCACATCCGCGTCGGCGAACGCGAGGAACTGTGCCGCTGCGGCAACTCCGGCTGCCTGGAGGCCATCGCGGGCGGCGCGGCCCTGGCGGTCCGCCTCCGGGAGCTGGGCCTGGAGGCGTCGGCGGGCCTGGACGTCGTACGCCTGGTCAAGGAGGGCAACCGCGAGGCGGTCCGCATGGTCCGCGAAGCCGGCCGCGCGGTGGGCGAGGTCCTGGCGGGCCTGGTGAACTTCTTCAACCCGGAGACGGTGGTGGTGGGCGGCGCCCTCGCGGCGGTGCACGACCAACTGCTCGCGGGGGTGCGGGAGGCGGTGTACCGGAGGTCGCACCCGCTGGCGACGCACGTGCTGCGGATCGAACCGAGCAGGACCGGGGAGAACGCGGCGGCGATCGGCGCGGGGATCCTGGCGATCGAACACGCGCTGTCGCCGCGGCAGGTGGACATGGCCCTGGCCGGGGCGGCCGGCTGAACCCGGTCCTGAAGCCGGTCCTGAAGCCGGTCCGGGGGCTGAACCCGGTCCGAGGGCTGGGGCGGGGCCGGGGGCCCGTTGTCTACTGGTGGAATGAGCTTGCGCGAGGGATGGCTGCGAAACCGTAGGCAGCGGCGGAGACGAAGGTTCCTGCGCATGGTCGCCGACGGAGTCGCCTCCAGCTACGCCTACCACCAGATCAACCCGGTGGACCGGCCCCGCGTCCTCGACACCGCCGTGCGGCTCGCCGGGACCAAGTGGACAGAGGCCGAAGGCCCGTTGCCCGATTCCCTGCCACCGCTGACGCTACGACGCCTGGTCACGGACGCCGCCCGGATCGCCGCGCAGCCACCCGCCGAGACGGCGCCGAAGGAACCCATCGACGTACGGGCACGGCGGTACGCGGAGGAGGAGAGCCGGCGGGAGCGGACGGGCACCGATCCCACGGCCCGCGGCGAAGCCGCCGCCGCGGCGGCGAGGGGCCGGCAGGCGGAGGCGGCGGCGCGCGACCTGCTGGCGCGGGCGGGCCTGCCCGGTGGGGCCGACGAAGTCAAGATCACGACGCTGCTTCTGCTCCACCGCGAGGAAGTGACGCAGAACGACGTGCGGCTCGCGCTCAGGGCATTCGAGGACGCCTACGCGCGGCGGACACGCAGGGCGACCGAATCGGGCGGCACGTACCCGTGGCCCACGACGGACTCGGTGATCACGTCGCTGTTCGGTCCTCGGTAGGAGCGGCGACCGGGGAAGAGGCCGGGGACGCGGATCCGCTGCAAGCCCCGCTCTGCAGCCGAGCGCTCAAGCCGAACCCTCAGCTGAGCCCACCTGCCGAGCCCACCTGCCGAGCCCACCTGCCAAGCCCTCAGCCGAGCCCACCTGCCGAGCCCACAGCCCTGCCCACGTGCCAAGCCCACCTGCCGAGCCCACAGCCCTGCCCACGTGCCAAGCCCACCTGCCGAGCCTCAAGCCGAGCCCTCAGCTGAACCCACCTGCCGTGCCCTCAGCCGAGCCCTCAAGCCAAGCCCACCTGCCAGCCCTCCAGACGAGCCCTCAAGCCCCACCCCAAGTCCCCCACACACCCGCCCAAGGGTAGGCGCCCGCACTGACAACGCCCCGGCTCACCGCCCGAATCGACCGCCCCGACCTGCACCGACGTCACCGTCCGCACCCGCCGCGCCGTGCCCGTACGGGCAGGTCGTACGCTCGCCGTACGACATCACGGCGTCCGGGGAGGGCCAGTGAAGATCGTGCTGCCGGGCGGGACCGGGCAGGTGGGCGGCGTGCTGCGGCGGGCGCTGACCGACGCGGGGCACGAGGTCGCGGTCCTGACCAGACGCCCGGTGCGCGACGGCGAAGTCCGCTGGGACGGCCGGACGCTCGGCTCCTGGACGGATACGGTCGACGGCAGTGACGTCGTGGTCAACCTCGCGGGCCGCAGCGTCAGTTGCCGCTACACCGACGAGAACCTCCGCGCCATGATGGACTCGCGCGTGGACTCCGCCCGCGTCGTCGGCGAGGCGATCGCCACCGCCCGGAAGCCGCCCCGGGTCTGGCTCCAGATGAGCACCGCCACCGTCTACGCCCACCGCTTCGACGCCCCGAACGACGAGGCCACCGGCACGATCGGCGGAGACGAGCCCGGCGTCCCGGACTACTGGGCGTACAGCGTCGAGATCGCGCGGAACTGGGAGCGGGAGCAGGAGCGGGCCGCGACACCGCGGACGCGCAAGGTCGCCCTGCGGTCGGCGATGGTCATGAGCCCCGACCGCGGCGGCGTCTTCGACTACATGCTGTGGCTGGCGCGGCTCGGCCTCGGCGGACCGGTCGCGGGCGGCGCGCAGTACGTGTCGTGGATCCACGACCGCGACTTCGTACGCGCCGTGGAGTTCCTGATCGACCGGGACGACATCGCCGGGGCGGTCAATCTCGCGGCCCCCGGCCCGCTGCCGCAGCTGGAGTTCATGCGCGGGCTGCGCGGCGCCTGGGGCATGCCGGTCGGGCTGCCCGCGACGCGGTGGATGGCCGGAATCGGCGCCTTCGTTCTGCGTACCGATACGGAACTCCTCCTGAAGAGCCGGCGGGTGGTGCCGGGGCGGCTGCGGGAGGCGGGGTTCACGTTCGACCACGGTGCCTGGCCGGAGGCGGCGGCGGATCTCGTACGGCGAACGCGACGCGAGCGATCCCGGTCGCGGCGAAAGGCAGCAGGTTCCTGACCGCTGCGGGTGCTTTGCCCTTCGGCCTCCGGGCGACGGGTGCGTGTGGCGGGGCAAAACTCGGCCCCGGTGGGCGTTTTGACCTGATTCGAAGGGCAGCTGCACGTGAGTTTGTACCGGCGGCACGCATTCCGCCGCCCCGAGCCACTCGACCTCGCGCACCACCACCCCCCGGCCCGCACACACGGCAGACCGACCGCAGGCGCCGGTGACCGGGCTCGTTGTCAGAGCGGGCGCCTACCCTTGGGCGGGTGTGAGGGGATGGGTTGCGGGGTGTGCACGTACGGCGGCGGGGTGCCGGGGTGCCCGGGGCGCCGGAGTGTCGGGGCGCCGGGGCGCCGGAGTGTCGGGGCCCGGGGGTCGGTGCGGGGTCGGGGGGCTGCGGGGGCTTGGCTGCTTCTACGGCTTGTGTCCTACGCCGCAGTAGCCGAACACCGCCCGCGGCGGGGCCGCCATCCCGGCTTCCGGGCGCCACCTGCTCATCGACACCACACCCGGCTCGATCACCTCAAGGCCCTCGAAGAACCCCGTGATCTGCTCCCGCGTCCGCGGCGTGAGCGGGACGTCGGCCGACTCGTTGTACTCGTCCTGGGCCTGCCGGTTCCGCGCCGCGGTCTCCGTGCCGCCCAGGGACGGGTCCAGCGTGGCGTGGGTGAGTGCCAGGTAGCTGCCCGGCGGCACCGCGTCCAGCAGGCGGCGGACCACGTCCCGCGCCTCGTCGTAGTCCCGGAGGAAGTGCAGGATGCCCAGGAGGGTGATCGCCACCGGGCGGTCGAAGTCCAGGGTCCTCGCCGCGCCCGCGACGATCGTCCCGGGGTCGCGGAGGTCGGCGCTGAGGTAGTCGCAGGTGCCCTCGGGGGTGGACGTGAGCAGGGCGCGGGCGTGGGTGAGGACCATGGGGTCGTTGTCCACGTAGACGATGCGGGACTCCGGCGCGGCCCGCTGCGCGACCTCGTGCGTGTTGTTCATCGTCGGCAGCCCGGTGCCGATGTCGAGGAACTGGCGGATGCCGGCCTCCGCGGCCAGGTAGCGCACGGCCCGGCCCAGGAACGCGCGGTCCGTGCGGGCGATGTCGGTGATCTGGGGGAACGTCGCCTTGTACGCCTCCGCCGCCCGCCGGTCGACCTCGTAGTTCTCCTTGCCGCCGAGGAGGTAGTTCCACACCCGCGCGGAGTGCGGGACGGTGTTGTCGATCACCTGCCGGGGGTCCTCGCCGTGGGCCATGTGCCGCCGCCTCCTTGCCGCCACTGCCGCCACTGCCGCCACTGCCGCCGCCACTGCCACTGCCACTGCCGCCACCGGCGTCCGGGTCCGCCCCAACATAGCGGCGGCCCCCTGCGATGGCCTCCCTCACGCCGCAGACCCGCGTGTCCCGCCCCCCGCCCCCTCACTGCCGGGAGCGGCGCAGGAACTGATCGAGCGTCACCGCCGCGAGGATCAGCAGGCCCTCGACCGCCTGCTTGTACGTCGGGTTCCAGCCCAGCAGGTTGAAGCCGTTCGAGATCAGGCCCAGCAGCAGCACCCCGATCAGCGTGCGCCAGATCGTGCCCTCGCCGCCGAGGATGCTCGTCCCGCCGATGATGACGGCCGCGATCGCGGTGAGTTCCAGCAGCGTGCCCGTGTTGGCCTGCGCCGAGCCGCTGCGGGTCGCCATCACCAGACCCGCCGTGCCCGCGCAGATCCCGCTCAGCGCGAAGGTGACCACCCGCACGGCGCCCGTCCTGATCCCCGACAGGCGGGCCGCTTCCGGGTTGCCGCCGATGGCGTAGATGCTGCGGCCCAGTGTCGTACGGGACTGCAGGAGCCAGCAGACGGCGGCCACCCCGAGCAGCAGCAGCGAGGGCGCCGTGATGTCGGCGAGGACCGTGGGGCTCGCCAACTCGGCGAAGGAGTCGAGCTGGTCCGCGTGCGGGTAGACGATGGCGCCGCCGGTGAGGATCACGGCCAGGCCGCGGTAGACGATGCTCAGCGCGAGTGTCGCGATGAACGAGTGCACCCGCGACGCCACCGTGACCAGCCCCGTCACCGTGCCCATCAGCGCGCCCGTCGCCACCGCCGCCGCGTAGCCGGCCGGGACGCCCGCGGCGCGGGTGGTCTCCACGGCGACGATCGCGCTGACCGCGAGGACCGCGCTGACCGACAGGTCGAACATCCCGCACGTAATGCAGAGCGTCAGCCCGCACGCCAACAGGCCGATGACGACGGCCTGGTCGAGGACGTTCACGAGGTTGCCCGAGGTCAGGAACGTGTCCGTCGAGAGCGCGAGGGCCGCCGCCAGCAGCAGCGGGGCGGCCACGATCCCGTAGTCGCGGATCTCCAGCCCGCTGCGTGCCGTCGCCCCGGCGGCTCCGCCCCTCGCCGGGACCGGCCACCTCGTCCGGGCCGGGCCCGCCTTCCTCACCGCGTCCCCCTCACCGCAGGCCCGCCAGCGCCAGTACGTCCCCCGCCCCCGCCGTCCCCCGCGCGAACTCCCCCGCCACCCGCCCCTCCCGCATCACCAGCACCCGGTGCGCCAGCCCCAGCACCTCCTCGACGTCCGACGACGCGACGAGCACCGCCACCCCCTCCGCCGCCAGTTCCGCCAGCAACTCGTGGATCTGCGCGCGCGCCGCCACGTCCACGCCGCGCGTCGGCTCGTCCGCCAGCAGCAGCCGCGGGCGGCGGATCAGCCACTTGCCGAACAGCGACTTCTGCTGGTTGCCCCCCGACAGCGTCCACGCCGGCCGGTACAGCCCCGCCCTGCGGATGTCCAGCCGCTCCGCCGTGGCGC
>NZ_JACBXC010000289.1 GCF_013870535.1 Streptomyces phytophilus
GGCCGTACGACGGTGCGGCACGAGGACGGCGCGGAGCCCGACCTGCCGGTGCGGATACGGGGCGGCGGGTAACCCCTGGACGCCCCGGCCGCCCGGGGCGGGCGCCGCCGGCCTGCCGTTCCGTACACCCGAATGGCCCTGTTCCGGCCCCCTCCCCTCTTCCCACGCGCCCGCGAGCGCGATAGTGAAAGGGCCATGCCAAAGAAAGCTCTCGCGCGCCCCCTGGCCCGGCTCGCCGTCCTGGCCGCCGCCGCGGCCCTCGCCGCCACGGCCACCGCTGCGCCCCCGGCCACCGCGCAGCCGGAGCCGAAGGCCCCGGAGGAGTTCGTCGCGCTCTCCGACGTGGACCCGACGATCCTGCACGACATCCGCTACGTCACCCGGCACAACTTCACCGGCGAGCGCGTCGACGGCTACCGCAAGCCGATGTGCATCCTCACCGAGGACGCGGCCCGGGCGCTGAAGAAGGCGCAGCGGGCCTTCCTCCCGGACGGCTACTCCCTGAAGGTCTACGACTGCTACCGCCCGCAGCGCGCCGTGGACCAGTTCGTGACCTGGGCCGAGGACCTGGACGACCAGCGGATGAAGGACGAGTTCTACCCGCGCGTCGACAAGTCCAGGCTCTTCGAGGACGGCTACATCGCCGCGCGCTCCGGCCACAGCCGCGGCAGCGTCGTGGACCTCACCCTCGTGGAGCTCCCGGCCGGGAACACCCGCCCGTACGAGCCGGGCGAGCCGCTCGTCGACTGCGCCGCGCCGCGGCAGGAGCGCTTCCCCGACAACTCGATCGACATGGCCACCGGCTACGACTGCTTCGACACCCTCAGTCACACGCTGGACGAGCGGGTCAAGGGCGAGCAGCGCGCCAACCGGCTCCGGCTCAAGGAGGGCCTGGAGGCGGCGGGCTTCGTCAACTACGCGTACGAGTGGTGGCACTTCGGGCTCGCGGACGAGCCGTTCCCGGACACGTACTTCGACTTCCCCGTCCACCGCCGCTCGCTGTCCGGACAGGGGCACGGGTAGCCCTCGCCGCCCTTGTAGACTTGGCCGATCATGTTCGATCACATTCGGCATCGGCCGCCGGCCACGCTGACCAGAGAGCGGGAAATCGTGTTGGCCTGCGCGCCGCTGCGGTCCCGCGCGAATCTCTCCGGCATCGTGCGCACCGCGGGGTGCTGCGGAATCGGCCGGGTCGTCGCGTGCGGCAACGGGAAAGTCGACCCCGACGTCGCACGGGACAGCCTGGACCGCGTCACGATCGAGGTCCGCCGGACGCTGCCGCCCGTGCTCAAGGACCTCCGGTCGGCGGGATACCGGGTCGTCGGCCTGGAGCAGACGACGAATTCGCACAGCCTGCACGACTTCGCTTTCCCCAGGAAGACGGCACTCGCCATCGGAAACGAACGGCTCGGCCTCACCGAGGAGGAGCTGCAATTCGTCGACGACTGCGTCGAGATTCCCGTATGGGGAATGCCGCACAGCTACAACGTCGCGACCGCGACGGCGATGGCCCTGTACGAATACTGCAAGCAGTTCCCCGAGGGCTGATCCGATGACAGTGCCCAGTTGGCAGGAGGTCCGCGGCGCCGCCACGCTCCTGGAGGACGACAACGTCCTCGTGCTCGACAAACCGGCCGGGATCTCCGTCATGGGCGAGCGGCACGGCACCGATCTCGTGGAGCTGGCCCAGGAGGCGGGGGAACGGCTCTTCCCGGCCCATCGCGTCGACAAGGTCACCTCCGGTGTCGTCCTCTTCGCCAAGGACGTGGCCACACACGGCGGGCTGACCCGGCAGTTCAACAAGCGGACCGTCGACAAGGCGTACCTGGTGGTCACCGGGACCGCGGGACTGCCCGACCGGGGTACGGTCGAACTGCCGCTCAGCGTCGGGCGCAAGAACCGGGTGCGTATCGCCGCCGCGCGCGAGGCGATCCGCTTCGACGAGTCGGAGAACCGCTGGTGGGCCGCGGAGGACGACCTCCTCGACGTGAAGAACTACCCGTCGACCACCCGCTTCCGGACGCTGTGGAGCGACGGCCGGCACTCGGTGCTCGTCGCCCGGCCGGTCACCGGCAGGCGGCACCAGATCCGCGTGCACCTCGCCTGGATCGGCCACCCGATCCTCGGCGACCCCCTCTTCGACAAGGCGGCCGCGGCGGCGGGCCTGCGGACGCAGCTGCACTCCTGGCGGCTCGGCTTCGACGCCTCCTGGCGCGACGGCAGCCGCGTCGACGTGGCGGCCGACCCGGACGACGGCTTCTGGGAGCCGCTGGCCGGCGCCCTCTCCGCCGAGGACATCGCACGCCTGCTGCGCGAGGGCGCGGCGCTCCCCCGCCCGGTCTGACGCGCGCCCGGCCGGACCCGCCCCACCCCGGACCAGCGCCGCCGAAAATACATTTGATGCCGTCGTGTCCAGTGTCTTGACCGTCCGTCAGCCCAGGTGAACACTGCCGGATGTCAGTCGGGCATCGCCGCACGACGGCCCCTCGCCGCCTGTCTCCCACCGGCGATACGCCCCGCTGACGCGCGCTCGCAACGACGCCGGCAGGGGCACCGATTCCACTCCCCGGCCGGCGCTCGACGTCATGGCAGCAGCCAGGGAAGAACGCACCCTTCGTCTCGGCCGGGACGGCGATCCCGGTGGTTGAGCCCGAGGAGCCGCAGTGGACTATCCCAATGGGGACATCTTCGCCGGTGAAGTGATCGGCACCGCCATTCTCATCCTGTTCGGCGCGGGCGTCTGCGCCGCCGTCACCCTGGAGAAATCGAAAGCCAAAGCGTCCGGCTGGGTCGTCATCGCCTTCGGCTGGGGCTTCGCCGTGCTGGCCGGCGCGTACACCGCCGCGCCGCTGTCCGGCGGGCACATCAATCCCGCCGTCACCCTCGGCGTGGCCGTCGAGAGCAACGAGCACTGGGGGAAGGTCCCGCTCTACATCGGCTCGCAGATGCTCGGCGCGCTCATCGGCGCCGTGCTCGCCTGGCTCGTCTACTACGGCCAGTTCGCCCGCAACGCGAACCGCGAGACGGCCATCGAGACACTCGGCATCTTCTCCACCCGCCCGGAGATCTACCGACCGTGGCAGAACCTCGTCACCGAGACCATCGCCACCATCGGCCTCGTGCTGCCGATCCTGGCCTTCAACCTCACCGAAGGTCTGGCCGAGTCCGGCACCCAGGTACTCGTCGTCGCCCTCCTCGTCGCCGGCATCGGCCTGTCCCTCGGCGGCCCCACGGGCTACGCCATCAACCCGGCCCGCGACTTGGGCCCCCGCATCGCCCACGCGCTGCTGCCCATCCCCAACAAGGGCACCAGCGAGTGGAACTACGCCTGGATACCCGTGGCCGGCCCGCTGATCGGCGGCGTCCTGAGCGCGCTGATCTTCAAACTCGCCTTCTAGCAGCAAGGGGACGTCATGACGGACAAGTACGTCGCCGCCATCGACCAGGGCACCACATCGAGCCGCTGCATCGTCTTCGACCAGAACGGCGCCATCGTCGCCGTCGACCAGCGCGAGCACCGCCAGATCTTCCCCCGGCCCGGCTGGGTGGAGCACGACGCCGCCGAGATCTGGGCCAAGACCCAGGCCGTGGTCGGCGGGGCACTGGCCGGGGCGGGACTGCGGGCCGACGAGCTGAGCGCCGTCGGCATCACCAACCAGCGCGAGACGACCGTGCTGTGGGACCGCGCCACCGGCAAGCCGGTGCACAATGCCATCGTCTGGCAGGACACCCGCACCGCGGCGCTGTGCACCGAACTCGGCGGCGCGGACGGCCAGGACCGCTTCCGCGACCGCACCGGGCTGCCGCTCGCCAGCTACTTCTCCGGCCCCAAGGCCGCCTGGCTGCTCGACAACGTGCCGGGCCTGCGCCGCCGCGCCGAGAACGGCGAGATCGCCTTCGGCACCGTCGATTCCTGGCTGATCTACAACCTCACCGGCGGCGCGGACGGCGGCATACACGTCACCGACGTCACCAACGCTTCCCGCACCATGCTCATGAACATCGAGACCCACCAGTGGGACCCCTCGATCCTCGACGCCATGAACGTCCCGGCGGCGATGCTGCCCGAGATCCGCTCCTCCGCCGAGGTCTACGGCACCTGCACGGGCCGGCTCGACGGCGTGCCCGTCGCCTCCGCGCTCGGCGACCAGCAGGCGGCGATCTTCGGGCAGACCTGCTTCGGCGTCGGCGAGGCCAAGAACACGTACGGCACGGGCAGCTTCCTGCTGCTCAACACCGGTACGCGGCCGGTGCCGTCGAAGAGCGGGCTGCTGACCACCATGGGCTACCAGATCGGCGGCGAGGCACCGGTCTACTGCCTGGAGGGGTCCATCGCCATCACCGGGGCGCTGGTGCAGTGGTTCCGCGACCAGCTCGGCATCATCTCCGCCGCCGAGGAGATCGAAACGCTGGCGGCCGGCGTCGACGACAACGGCGGCGCATACATCGTCCCGGCGTTCTCCGGGCTGTTCGCCCCGTACTGGCGCGGCGACGCGCGCGGCGTCGTCACCGGCCTGACCCGCTACGTCACCAAGGCACACCTGGCGCGCGCCGTGCTGGAGGCGACGAGCTGGCAGACCCGCGAGGTCGTCGACGCGATGTACCAGGACTCGGGGGTACGGCTGACGGACCTCAAGGTGGACGGAGGGATGACCGCCAACAATCTGCTCATGCAGCACCAGGCGGACGTCCTCGGCGTACCCGTGATGCGGCCGGTGATCTCCGAGACCACCTGCCTGGGCGCCGCCTACGCCGCCGGCCTGGCCACGGGCGTGTGGCAGGACCAGGACGAGCTGAGGTCCCACTGGAAGCGCGACACCCAGTGGACGCCGCGGATGGACGAGGCCACGCGGGATCGCGAGTACCGCAACTGGCGCAAGGCCGTCGAGCGCAGCTTCGGCTGGCAGGACGACGAGGACGGCCCGGCCGGAAAGGACGGCGCTGCCGGCTGACGCCACGGCGCCGCGGCGCCGCGGCGCGGCCGTCCGACGTCAGGACCTGCTGCCCCGCGGCGCCGCCGCCAGATGCTCGCCGACCCGCTTGACCAGCAGCGTCATCTCGTACGCGATCTGCCCGATGTCGGCGTCCGACGCCGCCATCACCGCGAGGCAACTGCCGTCGCCCGCCGCGGTGACGAAGAGGAACGCGTCGTCCAGCTCCACGAGCGTCTGCCGTACGGAGCCCGCCTCGAAGTGCGTGCCCACGCCCTTGGCCAGGCCGTGGATGCCGGAGGCGACCGCCGCCAGATGCTCGGAGTCCTCCCTGCTCACGTCCTCGGACACGCTCATCGGCAGCCCGTCGGAGGACAGCACCAGCGCCATCCGCACGCTCGTCAGCCGCCCCACCAGATCGTCGAGCAGCCAGTTCAACCGGCTCCCCGCCGGCTGCCGTCTGTTCCCACCCTGCACAACCATGCCCGCGTCCCTTCCCCAGTCGGCGCAGCCTACTACCGTCGCCCCGGCAACTCGTAGCCCCCTTCGAACGTTGACACATCAGAACGTGTGAACATGGGTACCCCGGGCTTTCGTCACCCCGCGTGCGGGGCAGTCACCCTGGGCACCCGGCAGTCGAGCGGGAGAGGGAACTGATGGCTGCGGAGGAGGAGCTGCGGCGCCTCGAATCGCCGCTCTGGGTCGAGGAGCCCGTCGGCACACCGAGGCTTCCGGACCCGGTGCGGACGGCGGCCGTACGCGCCGTGATCATCGTCGCCCTGACGCTGTCGCAGGCGATGGCGGCCCTGCTGTTCACCGTCAGCGGGTCGTGGCCCGCGTTTCCGCTCCTGCTGAGCACGGTCGTGAGCACCGTGGTCGCGACCTGGGGCGTGCTGGACGTGTGGGTGACGCGGCAGGTGTGGAAGCAGCGGTACGGCGTGGAGTCCCGG
>NZ_JACBXC010000029.1 GCF_013870535.1 Streptomyces phytophilus
CGGCGGGACGCTGAAGTTCTGGCACTTCTACGACCCGAAGGCGTCCGACCCCGCGATGGTCGCCCAGTCGAAGTGGTTCGACCGGCTCATCAAGGACTGGAACGACACCCACGACGTCAAGATCGAGCCGTACTTCGTCCCCGGCGTCAGCTACCAGGGCGCGAAGATGGTCACCGCCTTCGCCGCCGGCGCCGGACCCGACATCTTCCTGCTCAGCCCCGGCGACTTCACCCGCTACTACAACGGCGGCATCCTCGCCGACCTCACCCCCCACCTCGACGACGGCGTCGTCGAGGACTACGGCACCAGCCTCACCAGCCGCACCGTGGACGGCAAGGTCTACGCCCTGCCCATGGAGGTCGAGCCGCTGGCCATGTTCTACAACGTCCCCGTCTGGGAGAAGGCCGGCCTGTCCGAGGCCGACATCCCCACCACCTGGGACCAGCTCCTCGACACCGGCGACAAGATCCGCGGCAAGACCGGCGCCGCCGGCCTCGTCTTCCACACCGACCCCGGCTACTACCAGAACTTCACCTGGTACTGCTGGATGTGGCAGGGCGGCGGCGAGGTCGTCGACAAGGCCGGCAACGTCGCCTTCGACTCCAAGGGCGCCCGCCAGGCCCTCGCCCTGTGGCAGGACGCCGTCGAGGCCGGCATCGCACCCCGTACGCTCCCCGCCGCCGACGACCGCATCACGGCCTTCACCTCCGACCTGGCCGGCATGTGGCAGATCGGCATCTGGGAGATCCAGGCGTTCAAGGCCGGCGCCCCCGACCACGAGTACGGGGTCTTCAAGCTGCCCGTACCGCCCGGCGGCGAGTACACCACCACCCTCGGCGGCTGGTCGTTCTGCGCCAGCACCCAGGGCGCCAACCCCGACGCCGCCGCCGAGTTCTGCGGCTGGGCCCTCGGCGGCATGTCGGACGAGTCCATCGACCGCACCGTCGAGTGGTGTACGGGCGTGAAGTCCGACATCTCCCCGCGCACCTCGGCCCTGGAGCGCGGCGCGGAGCGCGGCGGCTACGACTCCTGGGCGATGAAGAAGTTCAAGGAGGACATCTTCCCCGGCGGTCGCGCCGAGCCCCGCTACCCGCCGATCGTCTACAAGGCGATCTCCGACGCCATCCAGGCCACCATGCTCGCCGGCAAGGGCGTGGAGGGCGAGGCGGACCGGGCGGCCCAGACCATCGACGCCTTTTTGAAGAGCTACCAAGGGGCGAGCCTGATTTGACGTCCTCCCCCTCGTGACGAGGGGGATTCCAAGCCGAAGCCCCAGCTCTACGCGGAGAGGAGGAGATCGGATTGAGGTTCACGGTGCACCGGCCCGCTGGCGCAGGGCCCTTCCCGTGCAGCAACCGCCCGCCCGGCGGCCGTCTTGACGTTCCGTGCGGCGTTGACGTCGGCGTTGTCCGTGTGCCCGCAGGCGCGGCACCGGAAGACGGCTTGGCTCTCGCGCGCCTCCCGGTCCACCATCCCGCAGGCCGAGCAACACTGGGACGTATACGCCGGGTCCACCCGGATCACGCGGCCGGGGGCCTTGTCCTCCAGCCGAGCTGCGAAGGCCCCCCATGCAGACCGCAGGATGCCGCGGTTCAAGCCTGCTTTCTGCCGCACCCGCGAGCCTGGAGCCTCGGCTGTGCCCTTGGCCGAGGCCGTCATCCCTCGCACATCAAGGGCTTCGATGCCGATCACATCGAAGCCCGCGGCAAGGCGGGTGGTGGTCTTCTCCACCCAGTCCCGGCGGCGGTCTGCCTCGCGGGCCTTCAGCCGGGCAAGGGTGGATCTCACTCTCCGGCGCCGGTTCGAGCCCCGCTGGCACCGGGCCAGACGCCGCTGCAACAACAAAAGGCGGCGCCCCTCGCTCTCCCGCAGCCGTGGCGCATGCAGCAACTCTCCGGTGGACAGGGCCGCGGAGACGGCCACGCCGCGATCGACACCCACCACCGTGCCGTTCCCGGGCGCCGGAATCGCGTCAGGAACGGCGGCGAAGGCCACATGCCACCGACCTGCCCGATCACACGTGACGCGATACGACTTGATGCCCCCGGGCACGGCACGAGACCAGCGGAACCGGACCCAGCCGACCTTCGGCACCCTCACCTCGCCGCTGCTGCGAGACAGCCGCCGCACATCGCCCGGCTTCACCGCGACGATGCGGAATCCCTCATGGCACCCGGCCTTGCGCCACGACGGCCGCCGGTGCCTGCCGGCGAAGAAGTGCGCCATGGCCTGGGCAAAGTCCCGCAGCGCCTGCTGCTGCACGGTCTGCGACCCTCCGGCCAGCCACGGGTTCACCGCGCGGGCCTCGGTCAACTGCCGGGCCTGGGCAACATAGCCAGGTGCCGGACCGCGCCGGGGAGTCCACCAGGAGTGCTGCTCCACCGCCAGATTCCACACGAAACGTGCATGCGCACAGTGCCGACGCAGAGTCTCCACCTGGTCAGGCGCAGGGCACAGACGGTAACGGGACATGCACAGAACTTACCGGCTCCCACTGACAACACCCCTCTACTCCGGTGGCAGAACGGAACTTCCTGTGCCGCCCGACACGAACTCCGCTCCCTCTCTCGGCTGAAGCCGGGCGCATTCGCAAGGGAACCCATATGACCAGCATCACCACACACCGGCAGCGCGCCCCCGGCGCCGCCGCGAAGCGGGCCGCCCCCGTGGGCCGCCGGCGCCTCGGCCGCAAGGGCCGCGAGCGGCTGGCCGCCGCGCTGTTCCTGCTGCCCGACGGCCTCGGCCTGGCGCTCTTCGTGGTCCTGCCGATGCTGCTGTCGTTCGTGCTGAGCTTCTTCCAGGTCTCGGGCTTCGGCTCGTACGAGTGGATCGGCGTCGGCAACTACGAACGCATGGTCAACGACCCGTACTTCTGGTCCTCGATGGGGGTCACCGCGAAGTACGTCGTCCTCATGGTGCCGACGCTGTTCGTCGTCAGCCTCAGCCTCGGCGTGCTGATGAAGCAGATGCTGCCCGGCATGTCGGTCTACCGGACCGCGCTCTTCCTGCCCCACATGCTGAGCCTGGTCGTCGTCGGCCTGCTGTGGAAGTTCATGCTCGACGACCAGACCGGCGTGGTGAACAAGGCCGGCGGCGAGCTGGGCCTGGGCGCCCGCTCCTGGCTCGGCGACCCCGGCCTCGCGCTGTACGCGGTGATCGCGGTCACGGTCTGGTACTTCATGGGCTATTACATGATTATTTTCCTGGCGGGTCTCAACGAGATCCCCCGGGAGCTGTACGAGGCCGCGAAGATCGACGGCGCCGGCCCCTGGACCTCGTTCCGGCAGATCACCTGGCCGCTGCTGAAGCCCACCAGCTTCTTCGTCCTCATCGTCAGCACGGTCGCCGCGATCACCGGCACCTTCGACCTCATCTTCGTGCTGACCGACGGCGGTCCCGCCAACGGCACCGCCGTGGCGATGTTCTACATCTACCAACAGGCGTTCGTCTTCGGCGAGTACGGCTACGCCGCGGCCCTGGGCTCGTTCCTCGTGCTCGTGATGGTCGCCCTGTCCTGGCTGATCTTCAAGGCGACCAAGGGCGGGAGGTTCGACGATGAGCACTGACACCCTGGCCGACGGCAGCCCCGCCGCCCGCCCCACCCCGCTGCGCGGCCCCGGCCGGCGCCGCGCCCGCGCCGGGCTCACGGTGCTGGCCATCGTGCTGTCGGTGCTGAGCGTCTTCCCGGTCCTGTGGCTGATCACCTCGGCGCTCAAGCCGCGCGAGGCCGTCACCGACGGCAAGCTGCTCCCCGACGACGTCACCTGGGAGAACTTCCGCTACGTCCTCACCGAGGTGGCCTTCGACCGCTGGCTGTGGAACAGCTTCTTCACGGCCGCGATCATCACGGTCCTCGCGCTCTTCTTCCACTCGATGGCCGCCTACGCCCTCGCCCGCCTGCGCTTCCCCGGCCGCGACGGCATCTTCGTCGTCATCTTCTCCACGCTGCTGATCACCCCGCCGGTGATCCTCATCCCGCTGTTCATCGTGGTCCGCGAGATGGGCATGCTCGACAGCTACGCGGCCCTCATCATCCCGCCGCTCTTCAACGCCTTCGGCATCTTCCTCCTGCGCCAGTTCTACCTCGGCATCCCGCGGGAGCTGGAGGAGGCGGCGATCGCCGACGGCGCCGGCTACTGGCGGATCTACTGGAGCATCATCCTGCCGCTGTCCCGGCCCATCCTCGCCGCGCTGTCGGTGTTCTTCTTCCTCGCCAACTGGAACGCCTTCGCCTGGCCGCTGGTCGCCACCAGCAGCGAGAACCTGACCGTCACCCAGGTCGGCATCGCGTCCTTCACCACCCAGTACGGCTCGAACTGGAACTACATCCTCGCCGCCGCCGTGGTCGCGGTGATCCCGATGCTGATGCTCTTCCTCTTCTTCCAGCGCCAGATGGTCGAGTCCATCAAGACCTCCGGCCTCAAGTAACCACAACCGCACGCAATTGGAGGCCAGCCACATGGCACGCATCGGTCTGCTGTCCATCTCCGACGGCCGGGACTACGTCCAGCGGGACGTACGCGACCACGTCTCCCGCGCCGCGCGCGAGCTGGCGGCCATGCTCGGCGAGGCCGGGCACGAGGTGATCGTCGCGCCCGAGCACGTGGAGTCCAACGTCCTCGCCACCTCGCAGGCCCGCTGGCTCGCCGAGCGGCACGTGGACGTGACGATCTTCCACCACTCCGTGTGGACCTTCCCGCACTTCACCATGCTGGCCGCGGAGGCCACGACGGGGCCGATCCTGATGGTCGCCAACCTCGACCCGCAGTTCCCCGGCATGGTCGGCCTCCTCGCCGGCGCGGGCGGCCTCGACCAGATCGGCCGCGTCCACGCCCGCGCCTGGGGCGACCTGGCGGATCCCGCGGTACGGGACCGGATCCTCACCCACGTCCGCGCGGGCGCCGCCGTCCAGCAGCTGCGCGGCTCCACCTTCGGCCGGATCGGCGGCCGGCCCATGGGGATGTACACCGCCACCGCCAACACCGACCAGTGGATGAAGGTCTTCGGCGTCGACGTCGAGGAGATCGACCAGTGGGAGATCGTGCGGCGCAGTGAGCACGCCGACGCGGCGCGGGTGAAGAACGCCCGTACCTGGATCGAGCGGCACGCGGCCGGCGTCCAGTACGACGGCGACCGGCTCACCCCCGAGCTGCTGGAGCGGCAGATCCGCTCGTACTACGCGATGCGCGAGCTGATCGAGGAGTGGAACCTCGACTTCTCCGGCATCAAGGGCCAGCCGGAGCTGACCGCGAACTTCGCCACGATGGACGTCGCCGAGGCGTTCCTCAACGACCCGTACGACTGGGAGGGCCCCAAGGAGACCCACGTCACCTCCACCGAGGCGGACATGGACGCGGCGATGACGATGCAGCTGCTCAAGCTGCTCTCCGGCGACCCGGTGCTCTTCGCCGACGTCCGGCACTACGACAGCGACAAGCAGGTCTGGGACCTGTGCAACTCCGGCCAGCACGCCACCTGGTACGCGGCCCGCTCGGACGACCCCGCGGAGAACCTGCGGCACGTGAGCTTCCTCCCGGAGGTCTTCTACTTCCCCGCCGGCGGCGCCTCCGTCCAGCACCTGGCCGCCCCCGGCGCGATGACCTTCGCCCGGCTGACGCGGCTGCGCGGCGAGTACCGGATGCACGTGATGCGCGGCGACCTGGAGCAGTACGACGCGGAGACCAACGAGCGGATGATGCGGGCCACCACCTGGGAGTGGCCGCACGCCTTCGCGCGGCTGAGCCCCACGGCGGAGGAGTTCCTGACCCGCTTCGGCAGCAACCACATCCACGCGGTCCCCGGCGACTACGTCGCCGACCTCCGCGCGGTCTGCGCCCAACTGGGCATCGCCTACGACGGCTTCGGAGACGCGGCGTAGCCATGACCGAACACGCGGGAACCGCGCCGTTACTGACGATGCGCGGCATCGCCAAGTCCTTCCCCGGCGTGCGCGCGCTCAAGGGGGTCGAGCTGACCGTGCACGCCGGGGAGGTGGTCGCGCTCCTCGGGGAGAACGGCGCGGGCAAGTCGACGCTCATGAACGTCCTCGCCGGGGTGCACCCCGACTACGAGGGCGTCATCGAGCGCGACGGCGCGCCCGCCGCCATCCACTCGCCCAAGGACGCGCAGCGGCACGGCATCGGGATGATCCACCAGGAGCTGAACCTCGTCCCCGAGCTGTCCGTCGCCGAGAACGTCTTCCTCGGCCGCGAGCTGCGCACCGCCCGCGGCACCGTCGACAAGAAGACCCAGGAGGCCCGCGCCCGCGAGCTGCTCGCGGGCCTGGGCCTGGCCGTGCCGCCGCGGCGGCTGGTCAAGCACTGCCGGCTCGCGGAGCAGCAGCTCATCGAGGTGGCGAAGGCCCTCAACCTCGACGTCCGGCTGCTCGTCATGGACGAGCCGACGTCGGCGCTCGCCGACGCCGAGGTACGGCGCCTCTTCGCCGTCATCCGCGACCTGACCGCCCGCGGCGTCGGCGTCGTCTACATCTCCCACCGGCTGGAGGAGCTGGAGGAGATCGCCGGCACCGTCACCGTGCTGCGCGACGGCGCGTACGTCGGCACCCGCCGCATGGCGGAGACCACCCGGGCCGAGCTGGTCCGGCTCATGGTCGGCCGCCCGCTCGGCGAGCTGTTCCCGCGCCGCCCCGAGCAGCACCGCGGCGGCGAGGTGCGGCTCGCCGCCGAGGGGCTGTCGTACGCCTCGCAGGACGGCGGCCCGTCGCTGTACGGCGTGGACGTGTCCGTACGCGCCGGGGAGATCGTCGGGATCGCCGGGCTGATGGGCGCCGGGCGCAGCGAGGTGCTCCAGGCGCTCTTCGGGCACTACGGCGCGCGGGCGCACGGCCGGATCACCGTGGACGGCCGCCGGTACCGGCCGCGCAGCCCCGGCCACGCCATCCGCCGCGGCCTCGCGCTGGTCGCGGAGGACCGCAAGGGGCAGAGCCTCGTCACGGCCAACACCGTGCGGTTCAACGGCTCCCTCGCCGCCCTGGCCCGCTACCGCACCCCGTGGCGCACGGTGCACAGGCGCCGCGAACGGGCCGCGGTCGCCGGGCAGATCGAGGCGCTGAAGGTGAAGACGCCCGGCATGGAGACCGCCGTAGAGCACCTGTCCGGCGGCAACCAGCAGAAGGTCGTCCTCGCCAAGTGCTTGCTGACCAGGCCGAGCGTGCTGCTCATGGACGAGCCGACGCGCGGCATCGACGTCGGCGCCAAGGCCGAGATCCACCGGCTCATGGACGAACTGGCCGCGCAGGGCACCGCGATCCTCGTGGTCTCCTCCGAGCTGCCCGAGCTGATCGGCATGTGCGACCGGGTGCTGGTGCTCTGCGAGGGCCGGCTGACCGGCGAGTTCCACCGCGATCCGGCGCGCGGGCCGCAGGTCGGCCAGGAGGCCGTCCTCACGGCGGCGATGGCGCGCGAGACCGTCACCACCCACCACCTTCGAGGGACGCGGAGCTGACGCGGAGATGACCAAGACCCAGCCGGACCCGGCGCCCGCCGGCGGCGAAGGCCCGGACGGCAGCGGCGGCCCGGACGGCACCGGTGCCGTGTCGCGGGCCCGGCGGATCCTGCCGGTGCTCGGCTCGCTGCAGGCGTACATCGGCCTGATCCTCATCGTCGCCATCGGCGTGATCACCAAGGGCGACATCTTCCTCAACCAGACCAACCTGACCAACGCCGTGGGCGCGTTCGCCACCCGCGGCATCCTCGCGGTCGGCGTCACGCTGGTCATCCTGGCGGCGGGCATCGACCTGTCGGTCGGCTCGCTGATGGGCTTCGCCTCGATGTCCGCGGCCATCATGGTGGCGCACCACGACATGCCCGTCTGGCTGATCGTGCCCGCGTGCATGCTCATCGGCGCCGGCTTCGGCCTGGCCAACGGCATCGGCACCGCCTGGCTGAAGATCCAATCGTTTGTCATGACTCTGGCGATGATGTCGATCGCCAGAGGGCTCGACCGCAAAATGAGCGACAACGAGTCGGTCGGCACGCTGGTCGCCGGCCCGGACGGCGAACTCACCGAGAACTCCGAGTCGTTCCAGAAGCTCGGCACCCCCGACAACAACGTCCTCGAAGGCATCCTCGGCCCGGACGGCATCTACTTCCCCGTCCTCGCCTTCCTCATGGTCTGCGTCGTCTTCCACCTCCTGCTGTCCCGCACCACCTTCGGCCGGCACATCTACGCCGTCGGCGGCAACCCCACCGCCGCCCGGCTCTCCGGCATCAACGTCACCTTCGTCATCATCGCCGTCTTCACCCTCTCCGGGATGCTCGCCGGCTTCGCCGGACCCATCGACGCGGCGTACAGCGTCTCCGCCGACCCGCAGGCCGGCTACACGTACGAACTCGACGCCATCGCCGCCGCCGTCATCGGCGGCGCCTCGCTCGCCGGCGGCAAGGGCACGATCATCGGCACCTTCGTCGGCGCGCTGATCCTCACCCTGCTCGACAACGTCCTCGGCCTGAACGCCGTCGACGACAACTGGCAGCTGGTCATCAAGGGCTCGATCGTCGTCCTTGCGGTCGTGCTGCAACGCCCCGACCTGCTGCAGAGCATCAAGAACGGCATCGACAGGCTACGCGGCGGCCGATCCCGTACGGGCCCGGGGCGCACCCCGTCCAAGGCCCGGGTCCCCGGCCCCGCCTCCGCACCCGCCTCAGAGGAGACTCCACGATGAGCAGCAGCACCCGCACCCTCCGCCGAGCGCTCAGCGCCGCCACCGCCGTGCTCGCGGCGACCGCCCTGGCCGCCGGCTGCGCCTCGAAGACCGAGGAGGGCGACGGCGGCGAGAAGGGCGCCGGCGACGAGTTCGTCATCGGCTACTCGCAGGCCAACAACGCCGAGCCGTACCGCGCCCAGCTCAACAAGCAGCTGGAGCACTACGTCAAGGACCACCCGGACCTGAAGCTCCTGCCGATCGCCGACGCCCAGCAGGACAACGCGCAGCAGGTCAGCCAGATCCAGCAGTTCGTGCAGCAGAAGGTCGACATCCTCATCGTCTCGCCGAACGAGCCCGCCCCCGTCACCCCCGCCGTCGAGCAGGCGTGCGCCGCCGGCATCCCCGTGATCATCCTGGACCGCACCGTCGACACCGAGTGCTACACGTCCTTCATCGGCGGCGACAACTACGAGATCGGCAAGAAGGCCGGCGAAGCCGTCGCCCGCGAACTGCCCGACGGCGGCAACGTCGCCGAGCTGCGCGGCCTGCTCTCCACCGAGCCGCAGAAGCAGCGCCACGACGGCTTCATGGAGGCCATCGCGGCGAACCCGGACATCAAGGTCGTCGAGGAGCGCGAGGGCAAGTGGCTCCAGCCCGAGGGCACGAAGATCATGCAGCAGTGGCTCGCCCGCGGCACGGACATCGACCTCGTCTACGCCCACAACGACCCCATGGCCATCGGCGCCCAGCAGGCGGCGAAGGCCGCGGGCAAGGACGAGATCAAGTTCATCGGCATCGACGGCCTCGCCATCCCCGACGGCGGCATCCGCGCCGTCCAGCAGGAGCGGATGGCGTACACCTACCTGTACCCGACCGGGGCGGAGGAGGCGGCGCAGACCGCCGCCGACATCGCCGCGGGCGAGAAGGTGGAGAAGAAGCAGACCCTCGGCACGGTGGAGATCACCAAGGACAACGCCGAGGACGTCTACGCCAAGTACGACATGAGCGGGAAGGTCGACTGACAACCATGGGGCTCCTCCTCGGCATCGACATCGGCACCTCGTCGTCCAAGGGCGTGCTCGTCCGCGGCGACGGCACGCTCGTCGCCCAGGCCGTACGCGAACACGCCACCGCCACCCCGCGGCCCGGCTGGGTCGAGCACGATGCCGAGGAGGTGTGGTGGGCCGACTTCACCGCGCTCACCGCCGAGCTGACGGCCGCGGCGGGCGCCGCGGGGGAGGGGGTCGACGCCGTCGGCGTCAGCGGGATCGGGCCGTGCCTGCTCCCCGTCGACGAGGCCGGCACCCCGCTGCGCCCCGCGATCCTCTACGGGGTCGACACCCGGGCCGGCGCCGAGATCGAGGCGCAGACCGCCCGGTACGGCGCGGAGGCCGTCATCGCGCAGTGCGGCTCGCCGCTGACCAGCCAGGCCGTGGGCCCCAAGCTGGAGTGGCTGCGGCGGCACGAGCCGCAGGTGTACGCCCGTACCCGCCGCTGGTACATGGCCAGTTCGCTGCTCGCGCACCGGCTCACCGGCGCGTACGTCCTGGACCACCACTCCGCGAGCCAGTGCACGCCGCTGTACGACCTGCGCGAGCGGCGCTGGCTCGCGGAGCGGTGCGAGGAGGTCGCGCCGGGGCTCCAGTGGCCGGAGCTGGTGTGGCCGTCCGACGTCGTCGGGGAGGTCACCCCCGCCGCCGCTGCCGCCACGGGCCTGCCCGCCGGGATCCCCGTCGTCGCCGGGACGGTCGACGCCTGGGCGGAGTCCACGGCGGTCGGCGCCACCGGCGCGGGGGACCTGATGCTGATGTACGGCACGACGATGTTCCTGGTCAACGTCGTCGAGCAGCCGGTGTCCAGCCCGAAGCTGTGGGGTACGGCGGGGGCGTTCGCCGGCACGTACTGCCTGGCCGCAGGCATGGCCACCTCCGGCGCCGTCACCGGCTGGCTGCGCGACCTCACCGGCTCCGACTACGCCACCCTCGCCGCCGAGGCCGCCGCCGTCCCGCCGGGCGCCGAAGGGCTGCTGATGCTCCCGTACTTCGCGGGCGAACGCACCCCGCTCTTCGACCCCGACGCCCGCGGCCTCCTCCACGGCCTCACCCTGCGCCACACCCGCGGCCACCTCTACCGCGCCGCGCTGGAGGCCACCGCGTACGGCGTCCGCCACAACCTCGCCGCGATGACCGAGGCCGGCGGGGCACCGGCCCGGCTCGTCGCGGTCGGCGGCGGCGCCCGCGAGCTGTGGACGCAGATCGTCTCCGACGTCACCGGCCGGGAGCAGCAGATCCCCCGCCACCTCGTCGGCGCCGCGTACGGTGACGCATTCCTTGCCGCCGTCGGCGCCGGTACGGCGTCCCCGCAGGACATCGCCGGCTGGAACCCCGTCGAGTCGACGGTCACCCCTGACCCCGCCGCGGGCCGCGTCTACGCCCAGCTCTACGGCCACTACCTGGACCTCTATCCGGCGACGAAGGACATCGCGCACGCGCTCGCCGCCCGCCAGCACGCGGACGCCTGACCGGGGCCGGGCCGCAGGCCGCTATCACGCGTCTGTGACTGCATGGTTGCTTTCCTGCCATCGAAGACGCGACCTTGTTTCGCTAATCTCGTTGAGGCACGACGGGGGCAGGTGGCTCCCCTCCCAGAAGCGACGGAGGGAACCGCACGATGAGAGCGCGTAGGAACGGTACGGGCACGGGCGCGGTGGCCGCCGCCGCGGCGGTCGCAGCCGCGCTGCTGCTGGCCGGCTGCGGCGGTGACGACGGGGGTTCGTCGTCCGGCGACAAGATCGAGGGCGCGCGGTCGGGCGACGACGAGCCGTCCGCCGAGCCGTCCGAAAAAGACCCCGGCGCCCCGCGGTTCGACCTCCCGGACGACGTGAAGGTCGAGGTCGCCGAGGACGCCACGGGCGACGGGCAGAAGGACGCGATCCTGCGGGACCACGGCTACGCGCTGATGGCCCAGCAGGAGGCGTACGCGGCGACCGAGGCGACGCCGAACTTCTCGCGGTACTGGGCCGGCGAGGCCGCCGCGACGTTCGAGGCCGACTTCGCCGAGTACCGCAAGGACGGCGTCACCATCACCGGGCTCGACACCTTCTACTTCCGCGAGGTCACCTCGGTGCAGGACGGCCGCGCCGTCGTCGCGTACTGCGAGGACCAGAGCGGGGCGTATCTGAAGAACGCCGAGAGCGGGAAGGTCGACAAGACCCCGACCACGCTCAACTCCTACATCGACGCGCGCGCCACGATGGAGAAGAGCGGCGGCGGCTGGAAGGTCGTGGACTACCAGGCAACCAGGGGGAGCAAGGAATGTCGCGACGAAGCCTGACACCACACGGGACGCGCGCGGCCGTGACGGTCGCCGCGCTGGCCTGCGGCCTGCTGATCGCCTCGGCGGGCGGCGCGGCGGCCGACCGGGAGAGCCCGACCGTCACACCCGGCGCCGACACCGGCAACGGCGACATCGGCTCCAGCGTGCGGTACGAGTACCACAGCCCCGGCGGCGGCCAGCCGATGACCAGCTCGTCCGGCAACTGGTCGCCGCCGGTGTGCTGGTTCGAGCCCCGGTACACCAACGACGCGCTGGCCAAGCACAACGAGGAGATGGAGGAGAAGGGCCCGCTGGAGGGCATCGACCACGACACCGCGGAGAATCGCGAAGAGGAGACCGACGCCCACAAGGACAAGGACGGCATGTGGTGGGAGCGCACCCCCGTCATGTCGCCGCGCTCCTGTGAGATCGGCGAGCTGTGGATCTGGGTGGACCGCGGCGACCCCGACCCGCCGGCCGAGGCCGTCGACCCGGAGATCCTCGCGGGGCTGGCGTACGACAGGACCAAGCTCCCGGCGCCGCCGGTGGACCTCAAGCCCGACGAGGACCGCAACGTGGTGAACCTGCCCACGAAGATCGAGTTCAGCGAGCCGCTGGACCGCGTCTGGACGACGGCGAGCCTCGTCAACGCGGAGGCGGGCGTCAACATCGCGGCCACGACCGTCGCCGAGCCGGTCTCGCTGCGCATCGACGCGGGCACGGAGTACGCGGAGCCGTCGTCCTGCACGTACGACCTGGTCGAGGCGGACGGCGGCTACGAGGTCAACAGCGAGGGCGCCGGCTGCAACATCACGTACCGCAAGTCGTCCGGCGAGGGTACGTACCCGATGGAGGCCCAGATCGTCTGGGACGTCACGTGGAACCCGACGGCGAGCCCCGACGGGGAGCCCGCGAACGGCGATCTGCCCGACGGGCTGTCGGTCTCCGAGCAGGAAGTGACCGTGAAGGAGATCCAGACGGTCGTCCGCTGACCTGGTTCTTTATTCTGATCGAGGCGCCCCCGGCCGGAGAGGCCGGGGGCGCCTCGCACTGTGCCGAACGAAGGAAACCGTCATGCGCAAGCTCGTCTACTACATCGCCGGCACCGTCGACGGCTTCATCGCCGGCCCGGACGGCTCCGACCCCACCGGACCGGGCGGCTTCTGGCCCGTCCCCGCCGACTACGTGCAGTACCTCATCGCGCACTACCCCGAGACGCTGCCCGTCATGGCCCGCGAGGCGCTGGACGTCACGGCGGAGGGCAGCCACTTCGACACGGTCCTGGAGGGCCGCAAGTCGTACGAGATCGGGCTGGCGGCCGGCGTGCCCGACGCGTACCCGCACCTGCGGCACCTGGTGTTCTCCACGACGCTGGGCGAGAGCCCGGCCGAGGCCGTCGAGGTGGTCGCCGGGGATCCGGCGGCGCGGGTGGCGGAGCTGAAGCGCGAGGACGGCAAGGACATCTGGCTCATCGGCGGCGGCGCGCTGGCCGGGGCGCTGTACGGGGAGATCGACCGGCTGATCGTCAAGCTGGGGCCGCTGACGACGGGCGCGGGGATCCCGCTGTTCGGCCGCGAGGCGGCGTTCGACCCGCGGGTGTGGAAGCTGGCGGGGCACGAGGTGCTGGAGAGCGGGGCGGTGTTCCTCACGTACGACCGGTGAGAAGCGGGGCGGACCGGGCGGCGGCGCGCCCTCCCGGAAGACGCCTCCGCGTGTGAAGTGCCGCGTGAAGTGCGTGGTCACCCGAACGGGCCACCGACGCGGCGGGCGCCGCCGCCGCCTACAGGCGGACGACGACCAGCGCGGTGTCGTCGGTGAGGCCGGCAGGGGGGAGGAGGTCGGCCAGCAGCGCGTCGGCGAGCCGTTCCGGATCCTCGGTGCCGTGGCGGGCGATCGAGTCGGCCAGCCGGGCCAGGCTGACGTCGATGTCCTCGTGCCGCCGCTCGACCAGGCCGTCGGTGTACAGGACGAGGACGCAGTCCTCGGTGAACGTCACGCCGGCCTCGGGGCGGTCGGCGTGCTCGGGGCGCGCGCCGAGGGGCGGATCGGTGGCCTGGTCGAGGTAGGTGACGGTGCCGTCCGGGTGCCAGAGCACCGGGGGGAGGTGGCCGGCGCTGCTGTACGTGAGGGACTGGCCGGCCCAGTCGATGAACACGGAGGCGGCGGTGGCGGTGGCCTCGTGGTCGTCGACGGACCTGGCGTACCGGCCGAGCACCTCCAGGGCCTGGGCGGGGCCGTCCGCGACGAGCGAGGCGGCGGAGAGCGCGCTGCGGAGCTGCCCCATGACACCGGCCGCCCGCAGCCCGTGGCCGACCACGTCGCCGACGGTCACGACCGTGCGGTTGCCGCCGGGGCGGTCGACGATGTCGTACCAGTCGCCGCAGACGTTCAGCGACGCGACCGCGGGCCGGTAGCGCACGGCGGCGCGGTGGCGGCCGAGCGGACTGGGCGCGGGCAGCATCGCCTCCTGAAGCTGGAGCGCGACCTCGTGTTCGTGCGCGTGGGCCAGGCGCAGGCGCTCGTTGACCTCCTGCAGTTCCCGGGCCCGGGCGTACAGCTCGGCTTCGAGGACCTGGCTGCGGTCCCGGCCACCGCGGGCCCGGATGAGTTCGGTGACCTCCTCGACCCGGTGCAGCAGCAGGGCCACGGTCCCGTCCGGCGCGAAGACGGGCACGTTCACCGGGCTCCAGTACCGCTCCTCCCACACCCCGGGCCGGTCGGGGGACTCCACGTCGTAGCGCTGGAGGGCCATGGCGTCGCGCTGCCCGGTGGCCGCGGCCCGGCGCAGGGAGGCGGCCAGGTTGCGCGTCCCGCTCGCCCCGGGGTCGTCGGGGTTGTCGGGGAAGACGTCGAACACGTAGCGGCCGATCACCTGCCTGCGGGTGCGCCCCGACATCGACCAGTACGCATCGTTGGCGTCCACGTAGACCAGGTCCGTGGTCAGCAGCGCCACCGCGTTCGGCAGGGCCTGGAAGACGGCCTGGTAGTCGATCACGGGTCCGTTCTCCGTCCGCCTGCCCGCGCCTCGTGCGTTCCGGTCGCGTATGTCTTCACGGTAGGGACTGGACGCGGGATCTGCCCGTCGTGCGCGGCCGACCGTGGGTCGTCGGGGGTCGGCCTCCGGGCCGGGGGCTCACGCCCGCGGCGGCCGGTGGCGGGGCCGGTGGCGTAGGCGGAAACGGCTCTCCCGCTCGTCGGCGGTCAGCAGTTCCTGCTGCTCGCGTTTGAGTGCCGCGTACGCACCGCGCACGTAGGCCGGGTAGACGTCGCCGGGATGCCCGATGTACGCGCCGTCCGCCTCGGCCCCCTGCGTGCCCGCGGCGCGGGACACCTCGGCGTAGGAGACGTGGGCGCAGAACATGCGCAGCTCGTCGGGCATGGCCTCCTCCCGCAGCAGGTCCCCGTTCGAGAGGATCAGGTCGCGCATCTTCACGTTCGCGGGAAACAGCGCGTGGTCGAGCCACTTCGTCCAGCCGACCGCGAGGGTGTCCTTCGTGCGGTCCCCCCTGCCGGGCAGGCCGGCCGCCATGAGGCCCTGGTAGATGCACTCGTTGACGTCGACGAGCACGTACAGCGGGCCGTACAGCTCCCTCAGCTGCGTGTTGACGCGCAGCAGACGGGCCTGGCGCCGTTCGGCCCGCATCTGCGCGTACTGGTTCAGTGCGAAGACGAGAGCGGCGACGACGACGGTCGTGCACGCGCTGATGACGGCTGCTGCCACGCTCGGGCCGTCACCGCCGCTTGCGGGCGGAGAGCTGCCGGTCCAGGAAGCTGCTCATCCCCGGGTACGCCCACTTCCGGGAGTCCCAGCACTCGATCTCGCGGTCGGGGGCGACCCGGAGGCGCGGCTTGTGGCCCCGCCCCGGCCATTCGTCGTCCAGCGCCAGCGCCAGGTACTCGGCCACGTCGCCCTTCGAGTACCAGTTGGTGTCCGACCGGCGCATGAGGTAGACGTCCATCCCCGCGTGGACGGCGACGCGCAGCTCGTAGCGGAGGAACGCGGCGTTGCGGCGGTCCGCGACCAGGTACCGGGGGTCGCGGGCCAGGAGCGCGACCATGCAGCTCGACCGGCCCACGTTCTTCCTGATGCCGCCCAGGATCGCGTCCCTGTTCCCGTTCGCCCCCGGGTTCAGCTGCGTGGTCCACATGTCCTTGACGGCGACCGTACGGTCGCGGGGGTAGCGGTCGGCGATGTCCTGGACGTCGTGGTCCTGCCAGGGAGCGCGCTGGTGCCACCGCGCGTTCCTCCGGAACCCGTCGAACCTGTTCTTGGTCTGGCGGTCCTCTCCGGTCGCGGCGTACATGTTCATGCCGCCGAAGGCGAAGTAGACGGGCAGTTGCGCAGGCATGTGTCCCCCCGGTCGTCTCTGGCTTTCACCCGGCCGGTCCGCGGCCGCCGACCAGGGTGCCGCCGGCGGCGTCCCGCGGCTATCCCGGCGGCGCACCCGCTGTCCCCATTGCGAAGTGCGCCGTTCCCGGCTGCCTCCCGTTCCCTGGCGTTCACGTCCCCGGTGGACCAGACTGCATCTGTCGCAAGTGCTTCGAGGAAGAGGCATGAACGTGTCCGTGCCGCGGCCGTACCTGCCGTTATCCCGGTTCCAGCAACTGCGCACCCGCGATCTCGACCAGGCGCGCGAAGTGGTGGGCGACGTGTTCTGCCCGCACCGGCTCACCTCCCTGGACGGCTCCCGCAGGTTCGACACCCGGTTCCACGCTGCCGCCGCCGGCCGCGTGAGCCTGTGCTACCTGGACTACGGCGGCCGGGTCCACATCGCGCCCGAGGCGCAGGGCACGTTCTATCTGGTGCTGATCCCGCTCGCCGGCCAGGCCGAGCTGGGCGACGGGCCGCTGCGCGCCGCGTACGGCCCCGGGGCGGCGGGCGTGCCCCCGGTGGACCGCGGTTACACGATCCGCGTCGGTGCGGAGAGTCCCCATCTCGTCGTACGGATCGTCCGCGAGCACCTGGAGCGGCACCTGCGCGGGATGCTGGGCAGGCGCGTCGCGGAGCCGGTCCGGTTCGACCTCGGGATGGACATGGCCGCCCCGGCCCTGCGCTCCTGGCGGCGCGTCCTCGACCTGCTCCTCGACGAGATCGAGGGCGGCGGCCGCATCCCCCTGCACCCGCTGGCCATGCGCGACATGGAGCGGCTGCTGCTCACCCAGCTGCTCCTCGGACAGCCCCACAACTACTCCGCCCTCCTCCACGAGCCGCCCCGCGACGCACCGCCCAGAGCGATCCGCATGGCCGCCGAGCTGATCGAGGCGCACGCGGCGGAAGAACTCACCGTCGAGGACATCGCCGACGCCGTGGGCGTCGGAGTCCGCGCCCTCCAGGCCGGGTTCCGCCGCCACCTGGACTCCACCCCGACGCGCTTCCTGCGCGAGACCAGACTCCGGCGCGTACGGCAGGAGCTGGCCGCGGCCGACCCCGCCACGACGAAGGTCACCGACGTCGCCGCGCGCTGGGGATTCGTCCACCCCGGCCACTTCTCCGTCTCCTACCGCCGCCGGTACGGCGAGCCGCCGTCCGCGACGCTGCGCCGCTGAAGCCCCGCTTGCGCGGTCACCGATCGGACCGCGCGGGGGCGGGTCTTGTCGTATGTTCGACACATGAGGGTGGGGGCCGAGGGAAATCTCATCGACGGGCGGTTCGAGCTGCTGGAGCGGCTCGGCGGCGGGGGCATGGGGCTCGTCTGGCGGGCGCGCGACATCGTGCTCAAGCGGGACGTCGCCCTCAAGGAGGTACGCCCGCCCGACCCCGAACTGCTGCGGCTGCGGCCCGACGCCGCCGAGATGCTGCGCGCCCGCGTCCTGCGCGAGGCCGTGTCACTGGCCCAGCTCAGCCACCCCAACGTGGTCACCATCCACCACATCGTCAGCAGCGCCGAAGTGGCCCACCCCTGGCTCGTGATGGAGCTGGTCCCCGGCGGGTCCTTCCAGGACCGCCTGCAACGCGGTCCCTGCACCCCCACCGAGACCGCGGAACTCGGCCGCGGCGTCCTGCGCGCGCTGCGCGCCGCGCACGAGGCGGGCATCCTGCACCGGGACGTCAAGCCCGGCAACGTACTCCTGCGCGCCGACGGCACGCCCGTCCTCACCGACTTCGGCATCGCCGCCGTCCGCGAGGCCACCAACCTCACGAACACCGGCGAACTCGTCGGCTCCCCCGACTACATGGCCCCCGAGCGCCTCCGGGGCCGCGACGACGAACCCTCGTCCGACCTCTGGTCGCTGGCGATGATGCTCTACGTCGCCGTCGAGGGCCACCACCCCATGCACCGCGGCTCCACCCTCGCCACGCTGGCCGCGATCCTGGAGGAGGACGTTCCGGAACCCCGCCGGGCGGGCGCCCTCGCCCCCGTGCTGCGGTCGGTCCTGACCAGGGACGTGGCGGCCCGCCCGGACGCCGGGATGCTGGACCTGCTGCTGGCGGAGGCCACGGGCGAGCGCGTACGGACCTTCCCGGGCGGCCCGGTGGCACGGCCGGCGGCGACGCAGGCCCCGGCGGAGTCGGAGTCGGAGTCGGGTACGGGGACGATGGAGTTGGGCACGTCCCGGCGCGGGGGCGCGGCGGCACCCGCGGCGGGCGGGGGCACCGAGCCGGGTACGGGCGGTGCGGAATCGGGCGGTGAGTCCGGCGTAGGAGCCGGCGGCAGGACGACGGGCGGCGGGCCG
>NZ_JACBXC010000290.1 GCF_013870535.1 Streptomyces phytophilus
GTACGGCGACCACGCCGGGCACGGCCGCGCCGGGGAAGCGGGGGTCGGCCAGGGTCAGGCGCAGGCTGTGCCGGTGGCCGACGAAGCGGCTGTCGACGAGCGCGACCCGGCCGTCCTCGGGCAGCAGCGCGAGAACGGTGGCGGCGTCGGCCACGTCCGCGGCGGTACGCACGTCGTCGTACCCCAGCGACTCCAGGTCGCTCTCCAGGGGGGACCCGGGGACGGGCGGGCCGATCAGGATTGCGGTCCGCAGTCGAACTCACTCCTTGGCAGGCGGAAAGGCAAGCGGGTCCGCCCCTCCCCCGTCCGGCCGGGCGGCTGTCGGCAGAGGTTAGCGGATCCCTGGAACCACGGGTTCACCGCCCGTTCGCCTCGACCGGGTGGCGATCATCATTTCGCAGCTCGCACCCGTGCTCCAAACCGGGGCGGTAGTGTTCCGGCATGACGTGGTTGATCACCGGCGGGGCCGGTTACATCGGCGCGCATGTCGTGCGGGCCATGACGGGTGCCGGGGAGCGGGTCGTCGTGCTGGACGACGTGTCGACCGGGAACCCGGCCCGGCTGCCCGCGGACGTACCGCTGGTGCGCGGCACGTTCCTGGACCGGCTGCTGCTCAACCGCACCTTCGCCGAGTACGACGTCACGGGGGTGCTGCACCTCGCGGCGAAGAAGCAGGTCGGCGAGTCCGTGGAGCAGCCGCTCTCGTACTACCGGGAGAACGTGCACGGCCTGGGCGTGCTGCTGGAGGCCGTGGTGGCCGCGGGCGTGCGCCGCTTCGTGCTCTCCTCCTCCGCCGCCGTCTACGGCATGCCGGACGTCGACCTCGTCACCGAGGACACCCCCTGCCTGCCGATCAACCCGTACGGCGAGACCAAGCTCGCCGGCGAGTGGCTGCTGCGGGCCACGGGCCGCGCCCACGGGCTGGCCACCGCCTGCCTGCGCTATTTCAACGTCGCCGGGTCCGCCGCGCCCGAGCTGGCGGACACCGGGGTGTTCAACGTGGTCCCGATGTTCTTCGAGCGGCTGACCGCGCACGAGCCCATGCGGATCTTCGGCGACGACTACCCCACCCCCGACGGCACCTGCATCCGCGACTACGTCCACGTCGTCGACCTCGCCGACGCGCACCTGGCGGCGGCCCGCCGGGTCGCGGCCCCCGCGGTCTCCGGCGACCTGACGGTGAACCTCGGCAGCGGCACCGGCGTGTCGGTGCGGGAGCTGGCCGAGGTCGTCGCCGACGTCACCGGGCGCCGCGAGCACCCGCCCGCGGTGCACCCCCGGCGGCCCGGGGACCCGGCCCGCGTGGTCGCGTCGTACGAGCTGGCGGCCAAGGAGCTGGGCTGGCTCCCCCGGCTGGACGTGCGCGCCATGGTCGAGTCCGCCTGGGCGGGCTGGTTGCACAGCCATCCCGCCGCACGGCGCGGCTGACCAGCCGAGACGTCCGCAGGAGCGTTTCCGCAGGTCAGACGATGAAAACCGACTTCATGTCAAGGTTTGGCGAATACCCCCTGCCCGTAGTTCACTGAGATCGCCGGGCAGGCACGAGGGCCTGTCCGCGACCGCCTGGGAACCGGAGGGCATGCGGCATGGGTGCAGGGCACGACCACTCCCACGGATCGGCCGGCGGCGGTACGGCCTCGGCCGCGCACCGCGGCCGGCTGCGCATGGCCCTGATCCTCACCTCGTCGGTGCTGGGGCTGCAGGTGGTCGGCGGGGTGATCACCGGCTCGCTGGCGCTCGTCGCGGACGCCGGGCACATGGCGACCGACGTGGTCGGGCTGTCCATGGCGCTGCTGGCGATCCACTTCGCGAACCGGCCGACGAGCGAGCGGCGCACCTTCGGCTTCGCCCGCGCCGAGATCCTGGCGGCGCTGGCCAACTGCCTGCTGCTCTTCGGCGTCGGCGGCTACATCCTCTACCAGGCGGTGCTCCGCTTCATGGACCCGCCGGAGATCGAGGGCGGGCTGACCTTCGCCTTCGGTGCCGCGGGCCTGGTGGTCAACCTGATCTCGCTGGCCCTGCTGATGCGCGGCCGGCAGGAGAGCCTGAACGTGCGCGGCGCCTTCCTGGAGGTGCTGGCGGACGCCCTGGGGTCGGTCGCGGTGATCATCTCGGCGCTGGTCATCATCACCACGGGCTGGCAGTACGCGGACCCGGTCGCCTCGCTCGCCATCGGCTCGATGATCATCCCGAGGACCTTCCGGCTGCTGCGCGAGGCGCTGGACGTGCTGCTGGAGGCGGCGCCGAAGGACGTGGACGTCTCCGAGGTGCGCACGCACATCCTCGCGCTGCCGGGTGTGGTGGAGCTGCACGACCTGCACGTGTGGACGATCACTTCGGGGATGCCGGTGATATCGGCGCACGTCGTGGTCAAGGAGAACGTGCTGCAGGCGGTGGGTCAGGAGAGGTTGCTGCACGATCTGCAGGGGTGCCTCGGCGATCACTTCGATGTCGACCATTGCACGTTCCAGATCGAGCCCGTCGGACACGCCGAGCACGAGGCACATCTCTGTCATTGAGGCGTCATCGGTGAGGCAGACTGAATGAGGCGTTCCGTCGGTCTCCGCCCGCCGCGGGGGCCGGGGCGACCGCACCGGACGCCGTAGATCGGACGCAAAGGATGGTCATGCCGGCCGCTACCACCGAAGAGATCATGCTGGAGCTCGTCGACGAGGACGGCACCACGATCGGCACCGCCGAGAAGCTGTCCGCGCACCGGGCGCCGGGCCGGCTGCACCGGGCGTTCTCCGTGTTCCTCTTCGACACCGCGGGCCGGATGCTGATCCAGCAGCGGGCGCCGGGCAAGTACCACTCCCCCGGCGTGTGGTCCAACTCCTGCTGCGGCCACCCGTACCCCGGCGAGTCGCCGCTCGCCGCCGCGGCCCGCCGCACCTACGAGGAGCTGGGCGTCTCGCCCGCGCTGCTCGCGGAGGCCGGGACGGTCACGTACCACCACCCGGACCCGGCCTCGGGGCTGGTGGAGCACGAGTACAACCACCTCTTCGCCGGGCTGCTGCGGGCTGCTCCGCGGCCGGCCGCCGACGAGGTCGGCGATGTCGCCTTCGTCACGGCGGACGAGCTGGCGCGGCGGCACGCCGAGGACCCGTTCTCGGCGTGGTTCATGACGGTGCTGGACGCGGCCAGGCCGGCCATCCGGGAGCTGACGGGCCCGGCGTCCGGCTGGTGACGCCGGCGAGCGGGAGGGAGGCCCAGATCACCTTCCCGCCGTCGACGGTGTGCGCCACGTCGCAGGTGCCGCCCGCCTCGCTCGTGATCGCCTTGACCAGCAGCAGTCCCCGGCCGCCCGTCTCGTCGTCGTCCGCCTGCAGGGCCTTCGGGCGGTACGGGTGCTGGTCCTGGACGGCGACGCGGACCCAGCCGGCGCTGACCGACAGCTCGACGCCGATCTCCGGGGAGAGCACCCCGGCGTGCCGGACCGCGTTGGTCACCAGCTCGGAGACGATCAGCAGCACGCCCTGCAGCAGTTCGTCGCCGATGGGCACGCGCCGGCGGACGAGGAGGTCGCGTACGGCGTGCCGGGACTGGGGCACGGAGGAGTCGAGCGCCGGGGCGTCGAACTTCCAGGTGCCCTCGTACGCCGCGGGGACCACCTGGCCGGGCTCGGGCCTCAGGCTCGCGCCGTCGTTCACCGCCGGCACCTGCTTTCACCACCACTCACCCTCCGAGTGTTGGCAATCACCGGAGCTCAACCCCCCTACGCGCAGAACTTGACTGGCTTTCGTCACCTTCCGACCGGCTGCGCCATGCCCGGCTTGCGTTGCGATCGAAATAATCGGTTGCCGATTCCCGTTGAAGCGTCGTACCGTCACAGTGCCCTGCAGTCGACGATTGGAGAAGGTGTTGCTCGTCTGAGGTCCCTATGGCACCGTGCCCGCGGCATTCCCGTGTGCGGCACGTGCGACCTCATGGCTTGAGCCACCTTCCTCTCCTGCAGGGCGCCCCCAGCTGCGCTCCCGTTCCACCCGGCTCTCCCAGGTCGCCGTCCGGTGCCGACGCCGCCCATCGCACCCTTACGAGCCCACCGGGAGACCGCATGTCATATCCCTCCACGCCGCACGCCGCCACCTCCGTCACCTGCACCGGGCTGGCCTTCACCTGGCCCGACGGCACGACCGTCTTCGAGGGCTTCGACCTCGCCGTCGGCCCCGGCCGCACCGGCCTGATCGGCCGCAACGGCACGGGCAAGTCCACGCTGCTGCGGCTGATGGCCGGGGAGCTGACCCCGGCCGCCGGCACGGTCAAGGCCGCGGGCACCGTCGGCTACCTGCCGCAGAACCTCGTGCTCGACACCGCCGCGCGGGTCGACGAGGTGCTGGGCATCGACGGTGTGCGGCGCGCGCTGCACGCCATCGAGTCGGGCGACGTCGCCGAGGAGCACTTCACGGCCGTCGGCGACGACTGGGACGTCGAGGAGCGCGCCCGCGCCACCCTCGACCAGCTCGGCCTGACGCACGTCGGCCTCGACCGCACCATCGGCGAGGTCTCCGGCGGCGAGTCGGTGCTGCTGCGGCTGGCCGCGCTGCTGATGCAGCGGCCGGACGTGCTGCTGCTGGACGAGCCGACGAACAACCTCGACCTGAAGGCCCGCCGCCGGCTGTACGCGGCCGTGGAGGCGTGGCCGGGCGTGATGGTGGTCGTCAGCCACGACCGCGAGCTGCTCGACCGCGTCGACCAGGTCGCCGACCTGCGGGACGGCGAAGTCGCCTGGTACGGCGGCAACTTCACGGCGTACGAGGAGGCGCTGGCCGTCGAGCAGGAGGCCGCCGAGCGCACGGTGCGCTCCGCGGAGGCCGACCTCAAGCGGCAGAAGCGCGAGCTGGCCGACGCGCACGAGAAGCTGAGCAAGCGCAAGCGGTACGCCGACAAGCAGTTCGCGAACAAGCGCGAGCCGAAGATCATCATGAACGCGCGCAAGCGGGAGGCCCAGGTCTCCGCCGGCAAACACCGCATCATGCACGAGGAGCGGCTCAAGGACGCCAGGGAGCGGCTCGACGAGGCGGAGGCGGCGGTACGGGACGACGACGAGATCCGCGTCGACCTGTCGTACACCGCCGTCCCGGCGGGCCGCGACGTACTCATGCTGCGCGACCTGGAGCTGCACTACGGCGCCAGGGTCGAGGCGCTGCAGGTCCGCGGCCCGGAGCGGATCGCGCTGACCGGGCGCAACGGCGCGGGCAAGTCGACGCTGCTGCGCACGGTCGCGGGCCAGCTCGCGCCGGTGGCGGGCGAGGCGGCGGTGCACGTACCGCTGCGCTACCTGCCGCAGCGGCTCGACGTGCTGGACGACGCGCTGAGCATCGTCGAGAACGTGGCCCTGCTGGCGCCCGCGGCGACCAACCAGCAGATCCGCGCCCGGCTGGCCCGCTTCCTGTTCCGGCAGGGCCGGGCGGACCAGATCGTCGGCACGCTGTCCGGCGGGGAGCGGTTCCGCGCCACGCTGGCGGCGCTGATGCTGGCGGAGCCGGCGCCGCAGCTGCTGATGCTGGACGAGCCGACGAACAACCTGGACATGGCGAGCGTCGGGCAGTTGGTGAAGGCGCTGGAGTCGTACGAGGGCGCGCTCGTGGTCGCCAGCCACGACGTGCGGTTCCTGCGCGACATCGGCATCACGCGCTGGCTGGTGCTGGACGAGGAGTTGAGCGACATCGAACCGCTGTAGGCAGGGCGCGCCGGGCGGCTCCCGCGGCCGGTCCCGGCTGCGCGCCCGGTCGTGAGAGGCTGCCGGTCATGAGCGAAGGCGAGCTGCGGTGCGGCGTCGAAGGCGGCGTAGCGACCGTGGTCATCAGCAACCCGGCCAAGCGCAACGCGATGACGCCGGACATGTGGCGCGCGCTGCC